>DRNA01000325.1 GCA_011322365.1 Aeromonadales bacterium
CTGGGATCTATACCTGCAGATAAAATGTGTTGCGCGTGCCAGGGACAGTGTTTTTGGGCAAGTGACAATAAATTCTTCAGTTTTTTAAACTGCAGTGCTTCTATTTCTTCACGAGATAAATATTGACTCTGGTTTAGCTCTTTTAAATAAGAGAAAGTGGGGCGATGCATCAACTTTTCGTGCAAAGGATAGATGATTTTCCCAGCTAACCAGGGTGGAATAATATTCAAGTTAGAAACTCCAGTAAAAGTTCGCCTCACACCAAATATTTAATAGTTGATAAGTGACATGAAAAGAGAATCTTAATTTTTATTTAGATATGTGTCTATAAGAATTTTCGTACAAGAAAAAATAAGGACTTGGTTTATTATATAAAATATAAACAAGATGTCTTAAGTCAGACCCGGTGCTAATCTCTTTCGAGAAATGATGTATTCTGAGATTGCTGTTTCGATGCTAAATTTTATGCACATGCTAAACTGTATAAATACGGCATTTTATGCGGAATAGTGTGCTATAAATTAAGAATTCTATAATGAGCAATCATAATTAAAAAAGTATATGTCAAAAAAACCACTAATTTCGATTGTTTTGCCGACACACAATCGGCCAGAGCTGTTAAATGAAGCCATAGAGAGTGTCTGCAGACAAACCCTACAGGACTATGAACTGATAATTGTGGATGATGCTTCTGATTCTGTAGTCAAAGCCTCTGAATTAAAAAAGCAATTTAATATTTCCCGTTTAAAGGTAAGCAGAAATTCTGTTTCTCAGGGTGGGGCTGAATCTAAAAATATTGGTGTTAGTCTTGCCAATGGGCGCTATATTACCTTTCTGGATGACGATGATAAGTTAGCACCTGAATATCTGCAGCAAGCCATTAACTTACTGGAAAGTGAGGCAGACATTGAACTGGTCTTTATGGGAGTAGCCTGGTTTGGTGCTAATGCCCTTCGGGGAGAAAATAATTATAATGCGGCAATAACAACAATCTTTGATATAGCCAAACCGTATTATTGTCAAAATCACTATTATATGTTTGAACATCGCTTAACCTTTGCGCTACTGGAAGCCATTCCCATGGCCTTTCAACGGCCGGTTACTTCACTGAAAAAATTTCATGCCGTAGGTAATTATGATAAAGATTGCTTCCTCTGGGATTGTGACTGGGCCTTAAGAGCATCAGTACAGGCTAAATGTGCCTTAATAACAGAAGGTTTATATTGTCAGAGAGTGGATAACCAGGGCTATTCATCTGCTAATAGAGATCTGGAGCAGATCCATTCGGCTATTTATTTTAAAGAAAAATTTTATACAGAAATAAAACGGACTAATAATAAAGCATTGCAACAGTCAGTAAAAAAGGTTCTGGCAAAAAACTGGTTTGATGTTGCCTATTTTGTAAAAAAGGATAATAAAGCTGAGGCCCTTAAAGCCTGGTATAAAAGTCAAAGATATAATTTGGATTTAAAACGGTTTAAATTTCTCTTTTTCCTGGTTTTATATTAGTGCGTGTTGGTATACATAATTGTTGCTCTGTTTTCATACCATGCTATTAAAATATGGAGATTTTCTGGGCTAAAAAAGCCGCGTAAAAAAAATTGACTATACTGTATTTGACGTAACCATATTTTTATATTTGTAAATTAGGATTTCATTAATGCAAAAGACCGAGTCCTCTCCACTTGTTAGTGTAATTATCCCAACTTTTAATAGTGTTAGTACTATCCATGATACCCTTAAAAGTGTCCTTGAGCAGGATTATCCTCATTTGGAAATTATTGTGGTTAATGATGGTTCTACTGATGATGTGGTTGATCAACTGAAAAGGTATGGTGATAGATTGACCTTGATAAATCAGAAAAATTCAGGGCAGGGGGCTGCACGTAATAAAGGCGCTGAAATTGCCGGAGGAGAATATCTGGCCTTTGTGGATGCAGATGATCTTTGGGATGTGTCAAAAATTACAGAACAGGTGAATTTATTAACTAATTTTCCTTCTGCCCTGGCGACTTATTGTGATCATCGTACTATTGATGAAAATAATGATATCTTAGGCAGCAATGGTGCCTTGCTTCATTTAAGGCCCTCTGGCGCTATTACCGCAGCGCTATTATACGGTTCCTGTATTATTACTCCGGGTGTGGCTTTAGTCAGAAAAAGCGCCTGGCGTCTGATTAACGGCTTTAATGAGCAACGGCTATTAATTGGTAAAGAGGATTATGATTTCTGGCTTCGCTTATCTTTAAAAGGGGCTGTTATTTATAGCCCCCAAACCCTGGTCAGTTATCGACGACATAGTAAACAAATAACCCAGCAACAGGATTATGATCTTAATCTGTCTGTTACACGTTTGATCAGTCTGGCTGCAATTGCTGATGAAATACAGAAAAAAAATGACAGAGAGTTAAGTGATTTTTATCAATATTGCCTTTTAAAGTTTCAGTTAAATGCTTCGTGGGCTTCCCGTCAGGCAGGACGAAAGTCTGAGGCTCTTCGTTACGCCTGGCAGAGCTGTTTGTCAAACCCTTTATTAATCTCACCCTGGAAAGCACTTGTTAAAGCAGTTATTTAAGTAATTAGTATAAAAAAATAATAATGATAAACAGGAATATTAATTAATGAAGGTTTTAGTGACAGGCGGGGCTGGTTTTATTGGCAGTCATCTTTGTGAGACTTTGGCAGCTAATGCAGATTATGATGTTTACTCACTGGATAATTATTCGACCGGTAGTGATAAAAACCATATCCATGGTGTGACCTATATTAATGGTGAAACCAGTCAGATAGATAAACTTATAAAGTTTACTCCGGATATTATTTACCACCTGGGTGAGTACTCAAGAGTGGAACAGAGCTTTGATGATGTTGAAAAAGTATGGCAATTTAATAAGAATGGCACTTTTTCAGTCTTGCAGTTTTGTCGCAAAAGCGGGGCAAAACTGGTTTATGCAGGAAGCAGTACTAAATTTGGTGATGGTGGACTGGGTCGAAGCCAGAGTCCTTATGCCTGGACCAAGGCATCCAATACAGAGTTGGTGAAAAATTACGGACACTGGTTCTCAATTCCCTATGCCATTGTTTATTTTTATAATGTCTATGGTAAAAGAGAAATATCAACGGGAACCTATGCCACCTTAATTGCTTTATTCAAAGAAAAAATTATTAAAGGCGATGCATTGACGGTTGTCAGTCCAGGCACACAAAAAAGAAATTTTACTCATATTGATGATATTATTAACGGCTTAATATTGGTGGGTGAGAATGGTTATGGTGATGAATTTGGTATTGGCTGTCAGGAGGCGTATTCTATTCTGGAAATTGCTCAAATGTTTGGCGGTGAGATAAACATGCTGCCGGAGAGAAAAGGCAATCGAATGTCCGCCGATGTAGTTACGGCTAAAACAGAAGCGCTGGGCTGGAAAGCGACTAAATCAATTAAAGATTATATAAATGAGTTTATCAGAGATTTAGAAAAGTAAGCCGATTGCTATATTTATGGGGGATTACCATGTGAGTGGTCAATGTCTCATAGCGATAAAGTATTATACACTGGGTTTATGAGTAGATATCTTTTCATATTTAGTGGCTTTTTATGATAGCTATTGGCCATTACCAGACCCTGTACAGGGCGTTTCTTAAACAATGGGGCTATTTTTGAGAAATTTAATTTTTTTCTGGTATGGTTTCACTGGCTTTAGCCTCAATGAGTGCAATTGAGGAGTCATTTGTAATGTCTTGCTCAATTAAAAAATTCATTTCAACACCATTTTGCTCCCGCTAAAAAAACAGGTTTTTGCCAGGTCTGAATTGTCC
>DRNA01000326.1 GCA_011322365.1 Aeromonadales bacterium
ATCCCTGTTTTTTTTATAATGTTTGTATTTATGATAAGACGACTTAACGATCTGGATAAAACCGGCTGGCTCAGTTTATTAACCTTTATACCCATAGTAGGAGCTATTTTTGGTTTATATGTGCTATTTGCCAAAGGAAGCCCCGGCAGTAACAGCTATGGACCAGCACCGGATGAGAATCCAACCTGGGTTAAAGTTGTTGCAATTGGTTTGCCCATACTAATGATTATACTGGGGATTGCAGTAGTAACATTTCTGCCAGGGAACCTGTAATATGTTTTAGATCAGGGAAAGATAATAGTGAAATTGGTTAAAAAATGACCTATACTCAGTGTTACAGGTGTATTTTTGTGCCGTGGTTACTATTCTGATAAGGTACAAACCTATTAATTTTCCCGACCTGGGGTTTTATTTTAAGCGAGGTGTACCATGGCTGTATCCGGTACTTCATCAAGTGGTTTTCAGGCATTTCAAAGTGCCCAGCAACGCGTGGCTGACGCTGCAGATAGAATTGCCAAAAATGGTACTACTGAAAATTCCAGTCTAAACGATTTAGCAAGTGCAGTAGTTGATTTGAAACAGGGAGAACTTCAAGCTCAGGCTGCGGCGAAAGTAATCGAAACAGAAAATAAAACTATTGGTAGTTTGCTTGATATAAAAGCGTAGTAATTACTCACATAGTTTTTTACTGAGATTTTCAATGATTACAGTTCCGATCATTCAGCAACCCGTTCCGGTTCCGGCACAATCTCAATTGCCGGTTGAATCCATTCGTGTGGATAATCAGCAAGTGCCGCCTGTTCCCCAGCCAGCCCAGTTATTTCAGGCAAAAGCAAATCGGACAGTATCCACAGATAAGGCTAATAGTAACCTGGCTGAGGCCAATTCGGCTCAAAATGCAGGTTCTACAACGGGTAGTGCAAATGCAGCCATTGGTGATAGTGCACAGACGGGTGATGGTGAGCAGAGTTCGGCAGAGGATAGTGGTTTAAAGCAGAATGATTCAAAAGCTACAGGCTCAGATAAAGCTGCCGAAGCTCAGCAGCAACAACTGCTTCAGCAGCAGATAAGTGAGTTGGCCAGTCGAGATAGAGAAGTCAGAGCTCACGAAAGTGCCCACGCGGCAGTGGGTGGGCAGTTTACCGGAGCACCTCAGTTTAGCTTTCAAAAAGGACCTGATGGCGTTTTATATGCAATTGGTGGTGAGGTTTCAATTAGTACTTCAGAAGTCCCTGGTGATCCTGAGGCTACTTTAGCTAAACTGGAAACTGTGATCAGAGCCGCTCTGGCACCTGCTGAACCTTCTGGTCAGGACATACGCGTGGCCTCCAGTGCCGCGGCCAGTGCTGCTCAAATCAGAAGTGAACTGGCTCTGTCTAAAAGGAAAGATCTATCTTCTACCACGTCAGATGACTCAACATCGAGTTCATCAGAGCCAGAGGCTAAAGTGAGTATAAAATCTATCAGTCAGATCCTGGAACGCAGAATTAAAAATACTGGTGCTCTTTTGAGTAGCTCTGGCAGAGTCAATCCTTTCTCAATCAATATCTGAAACCCTGTGTCTTGAATGGTTATAGGTATATCTGCTACCATCCAGATTATTCAGCTCCCTATTCAAATTAAGGCAAACTCATTGGATGTCATTCGACGCCCCTTTTTAAAATGGGCCGGTGGAAAGTCTCGTCTTATTCCCCGAATCAATAAGGTATTACCTGAAGGTAATCGATTGATTGAGCCCTTTATGGGTTCTGCAGCGGTGTTTTTAAACACCGATTTTGATCGTTATTTATTAGCCGATATAAATCCCGATCTGATCAATCTGTTTCAATTTCTCAAAAAAGGTAACTCGACCTTTATTGATATCAGCAGCGAGTATTTTTCTGAGAAAAACAATACTGAAAAGGTCTACTATGCGCTTCGAGAACATTTTAATTCTCTGGATGCCGGTAAAGAAAGGGCTGCGCTATTTTTATATCTGAATCGACACGGTTACAACGGGCTTTGTCGTTATAATCAAAAGGGTATTTATAACGTACCCTTCGGCCGATTTAAACGCCCGTATTTCCCGGCTAAAGAGATGGAATTTTTTGCGCAAAAAGCGAAAAGAGCAACTTTTGTTTGTGAAGATTTCAGAAAAGTGATGCAACGCTCCCGTCAGGGGAACGTGATTTATTGTGATCCGCCCTATGTGGCTGCAAGTGCCACTGCTTATTTCACACAATATGCCCATCAGTCGTTTACTCCGCAATGTCAGCAAGATCTGGCGGAAAGCGCGAAAAAGTCAGTTAGAAAAGGGGTAAAGGTTATTATTTCCAACCATGATAATGCTGTTACCAGAAGACTTTATGAGGGTGCTACTATCCACAGTTTTTATGTGCAGAGGAATATTTCCTGCGATGGGGAAAAACGCAAAAAAGTAAAGGAATTACTTGCCTGTTATTGAAGAATAAAAACTAATAACATCGGGTCGTGCTAGATCCCGGCATTATCCAGAACCATCCCCACTACTTTGACCAGGGTAAAGATAAAAATTGCTACAAGAATAAGACCGATTACCACAAAATTCCCAGCACTACCGTGTTCAAAATCTCTTTCCAGATTAGCTTTAGTCTGAATGCCTACCATAGCTGCCATGGTGCTAAAAAACATCTGAAAGAAAGATAATTTTTTCTGATTTTTGTTCGTTGGGTGTGTGGAAGATGATGTTAGAGGATGTTCATCCGTCTGGCCAGAGACCGGGGAAACATCCTCAGCTTGATTATTTTCGGTTTTCGGTGCAGGACCATTTGGCATAGTGGTGAGTTCTTCAGGTATAAAGGCTTAACTAAATTATAACCAAAGACAGGGCAGTAAGGACAGGGTTACAGGCCAAATAATTCAAGAATATCCAAAAAATGCAGGCTGGGTGCCTTGTGGCTGCCGGTTAACCAGGCAGTCCAGGAAATTTCTTTTCTGGTAACGGGCTTTTTTTTCTGCTTATTATTACAATTAGCATCTTTTTTATTTTTTTTAAGTTTATGCTCTTTTGCTGAGGTTGCATCTGATGTTGTTACAATGGTCTGGATCTGCATAGAATCAATGAGTGCATTACGACGTTCGTTATCAGCAGCACTTGAGCTAGTAGAGGAAGAGAATAACAATGAAGCTAAAATAATAGTCAACCCTATAATTTTAATGAAAAATTTTGTCATTATACGCCTCCATTTTTGTATTTGTGGCAGAGAAAATCCAGGTCAGGGAGTTAGAAATTAAAACCATAACGCATCGATTATAACGATATTAGAGAGTTAAAGCCGCTTTATTTTGTAAGAGAATGTTACAAAATATTAGCTGTTTTGGTTTTTGTTGTTCAGTTTTTGAATTTTATCGGTTAGATTGTCCAGTTGTTGTTGCTTCAGGGCTATTTTTTGCTCATATTCACTTTTCTTATCTTCAGGTAATGATTTTAGCTCGGATTTCATTTTTTCAAGGTCTTCAATAAGGCTCTCAAAACCACCTTCGAGCTTATCTATCACTTCAGCCTCATCGGCCTTTTGGAACATTAATGATTCGGGTGAAACTTCACTGGTAGCCGTTTGAGAAGACTCTTTTTCCGCGAGGATTTTTTCTTTCAATAAACGTTGATTCATAAAGGTAGGAGAGACAATTTCAATATCGGCCTGGTGCAGGCAATCAAACATATGTTTTCTCAGCTCTGATTCGGCGGTTATCAAAATCTTGATATTTTTTAATTGCCCCGTAACTTTATAACCAACCGAAAAATCCCCTAACTCTGTCATCTGTACAAAAGGATCACCCAAATCAGTAAGTTCGGCTGCTTTAATTAGCGCCTTAACGATTTCGTTGTAGTGAACATCATACCCGAGCGAAACTCTGGCTGAAATCAATGTACCGGTTTGTTGCGTGGTTGTGATGGGGTGAGTAATCAGATACAGATTGGGTAAGGTAATAAGGTTGCTGTCGGTGTCCTGAATTTCAGTATGAAACAGACCACGTGTGGTCACCCGTCCAAAATAATTATCCACTCGAATAAAATCACCCTTTCGAAAATTTCTCACCAGCTTTAGCATAAATCCCGCCATGGCATTAGCGGCAAAAGTGGTAGAAGAGAGCCCGATAATGGCTGTTAACAGGATTCCCAGAATGCCTAATAACTGGTTTTGTACTGAATCGGGTAGAGGTAATGCCAGAATAAAAGCAAAAATACTAAAAATACTGATAAGCAGCAAGATTACCTGACGGTGAAAACGACCATTTCTGAAAAGGCGATGGGGAGAGTTGAAAAATCGTGAGATTCCCCAGGACAGACTCATGGCAAATATCAACACAAACAACGTAGGTAGCCAAAGCTCCAGGTAGTGCATGAGTAATTTTGGGATATCCATGGTTTTGTGTGTTTTTTAAGATTTTATCTTCGTAGCTTAAAGGAAGAGTGGATTATAAATCAAGCATCCACTACTGAAACAATCGTTGAAAAATCTGGGGATTTCACACAAAGGATTGGGTTATTTCACATATAGGAAGATATCGATCAGGCAACTTGTTGATATTGTTGAAAAAATTAATTGGCATAGATATTGAAGTCCTATTCATGAAAAAGAAATTCAGTTATTTAATCAGTCAGGTCAATAAATTGGGAATTAGGAGTAGAAGAGGATGAATTCAGTAACGCATTTAAAACACAATACAAAGAGAAGAAAAATCAAAACAGAATATGAAAAATCTACTCAAAAATGCCAGATCATGCCATTTCCTTTTGAGCTTTCGTCCTGCAAACGTTCATTTACTACACGTAATGTTGAATTAGAAAAAATTAAAACCCTTATCAATGGTGATATCAAGCCAAAGGCGGGTGACCTGGTGTTATGTGAGGTTATCAGATTAAGACAACATTGTCGGATTGAACAACCCAATGGTCGAAGAAACAGAATGTTTAGCAAAGATAAAATTATTGTTTGTTATGGAAATCGTTATGCACCGGATCAGTTTGAATCGATTGTGCCGGAAAGTTTAGAAGCCTGTCATCTTGTAGCCGGAGGAGGTATTGCTTCTTTGATGCGTCATAAAAGTCCTAAAGTGAAACCCGCTACAGAAATTCAACCATTGGGTCTCCTCGGTGGTGCGGAGGGTAGGCCATTAAATCTCAGCATGTTTAGTTGTATTGATACACCACAGAAAAAGCACAGCAACAATATACCGATATTAATGGTTGCAGGTTCATCCATGAATGCCGGTAAAACGACAACAGCGGCTAATATCGTCAAAGGTTTAAAACTTGATGGTTATAAAGTTGGTGTAGCTAAAGTAACTGGAACAGGATCAGGTTGTGATTTGTGGCATTTTCAGGATGCTGGTGCTGATAAGGCAATAGACTTCACGGATGCAGGCTTCGTATCAACCTATATGTTATCTGATGAGCAATTACTGGATATATTTCATGCACTGGTTGATGAACTGAAAAAAGACAGAATTAATATTATTGTCATTGAAGTGGCTGATGGTATTCGTCAAAAAGAAACCCAATTTTTACTGGAAAATCTGGATATTTTAAAGCTGACCAGCGGAATGATTTATACCTCGGGTGATAGCATTTCAGCACTATATGGGGATAGCTGGCTAAGAAAGCTGGGATATCAGGTGATGGCAATTTCAGGCGTAGTATCTTCAAATCCACTGGCCTGCAGAGAAATAAATAAGAATACCATTACTCCGGTTATCTCTAAAGGAGATTGTACTAAACCAGGGTTTGGTCATCAGTTAATGAACAAATTTGAGTGTGAAGAAACTTTAAAAGTTCATGGACATTCTTAATTGGTGGTTATTTATGAAACAGGTTACAGCATTTAATCCACCCGCCAATTTCTGGAGCAGGGAATGGTTGTCTATTTTGCAACTGGTGGTTAACGGTTTGTGTAAATCGGCGATAGTAATTTTTAGTTATTATTGGATAAAAAAATTATCAGAAAATATAAGGCTAGATCAGGGTATTGATATTAGTGATGTTCTCTATTTATGTAGTGTGGTTATATTGATTATGTTACTGAGTATGCACGAGAGATATATAGCAGAATCTATGTCTCAACAACACATTAATATCATTCGTTCGACGCTGTTAAAACGATTAATGAGAGCGTCAGTCAGGCAAAATGAAATTTTTACGGTGGGGAATCTTTCTTCGCGGCTTGCCGGTGATATGTCGGCTTTGAAACGATGGATGAGCCTGGGTATTTCAAGAATCATTACTCATTCAATATTACTTCTGGTCATGGTTGTTTTGATAATGACTGTCAATACTTATCTTGGCATATTAATTGGGATAGCAATATTTTCATTAGTGATAATGGCTATGTTGATTGGTGCAAACCTGAAATCATCAATCACTCGGGTGAGAAAAAACAGAATAAAAATTCATAGCATGATAGTTGAAAGGATTTCATCTATTGCCATGATCCGTGCGATGGGCAATGAAATAAGAGAAGTGAATAGAATAAATAAGGTGGCTGTTGATTTGAAGAAGAATATATCTATTCAGGGTCTTAAAATGGGACTATTAAGAGGCGTTGGTGAGTCATCTTCTTTATTGTTAATAAGCCTGTTATTGTTGATGAATTATTATTTTCAATACCAGATATCAACTGATGAAATGATGGCAACAATTAGCATCATCATGTTTTTAAATACGCCCATAAGAGAACTTGGAAGAGTGCAGGAATATTATCAGGGGGCTCGTATATCAATTAAAAAATTGATGCAGTTATATCGTATACCCAGAATTGTAAGAGGAAAAAGAAATCAGTTAGATATAGAAAATAAAAATGATTGTATCGGTGAAGTTAAGATTAAAAAAATAGCGTTAAAACCAATCTTTGAAAATCTCAATTTAAATGCTTCCAGGGGGAGCAAGGTTGCTCTTGTTGGAGAAAATGGCTCCGGTAAAAGTACAATTATTCAAATGATGCTAGGGTTAATAAAGCCTGATAGTGGAACGATAAAGGTTAATGGAGTAAATCCAAGAAAAGTATCATCTCGAGATAGACGCGCATTCATAGGGTGTGCAGGTAATAATTTCGGATTAATGAAATATTCTTTTAATAAAAATTTAAATTATAGAAATGTAGAAGTAAGTGAAGATGAAAAAGAACGATTGTTAGATCTTTGCCAGTTAACATCATTTTGTCAGAAATATGCTGATGAAAAAAATCAGGATAGAGGAACAGGGGAAAAATCTTTCATCTGGTGAAAAGTCACGAATGACCCTGTTTCGAGCTCTGATTGGCTCCCCTGAAGTATTGATTTTAGATGAGCCTGAAAATCATTTAGACGAAAAAGGATACCAGATTATTAAATATCTGCTTAATCACTATGAAGGAACAATTATTATGGCAACGCATTGCAGTGAGCTTATCGATTTGTGTGACAGTATGTGGAATCTTGATGAATTTTCTATCAAAAGTAAACCGGACACCATAAAAAATGAAATTTAATAATTTAGAAGTTCATAGGCGATATGCTTCGGTGAATATTTATAAAAGTTATGTTCAGGGCGAGAAAAAAACCTTTTTTCTATATTGTCATGGTAGTAAAGAAGTGAAAAATATCATTATCCTTGTACATGGAATCTCGCGGAATTATAAGGAGATGTTGCTGGCTTTTAGTTCATATTGCGATGAGCGCACATTGATGATTGCGCCATATTTTTCTGCCGATTACTGTTCAGATTATCAGCGGCTTGGTCGAAAAAACAAGGGCCCTCGAGTCGATTATATTCTTAAATCCATGGTAAATAAAATGAAGGAAAAGCTCGGTTTTGACACTCAGAAAATTAATCTTTTTGGTTTTTCAGCGGGTGCTCAATTTGCTCACAGGTATGCATATGCTCATCCTGAGGATATTGAAAAAGTAGCGTTAGTTTCGGCCGGTTGGTATACCCTGCCTACGTACAATGAAGCCTATCCTTTAGGCCTGGCTCTTGCAGATGAGTTCGCAGATATTAAGTTTGAAATAGCAAGAATTCTACCGATAAAATTTAAATTATATGTTGGTGCCGATGATGATCAACGTGACAAAGCACTTAATAAGAACAAAAAAGTCGATGTTACCCTGGGGGAAAATCGTATTGAACGTGCCGCAAACTGGAAAAACTCCATGAATGAGAGGTTCAATAAATATCATATCAATAATCATATCGATCTGATTAAACTTAATAATGTCGGCTATTCTTTTGATGAAGCTGTTTCAAAAACTACCATTGTAGAGAATGTAATGAACTGGTTCAATGAGGTGAAATAAAAATGAAATATACCCTGTTAATGTTACTATTTTTGTCTACGTCTATTTTTGCTGATATTAAATATAATATAAGTGGTCGTGGTGAGTATGATTACAGTTATTACCAGGATGGAGTGACAAGGTTTGACTCTGGAGGTTCACTTCGTCGATTACGCCTGGGTGCTTTTATCAGCTTTAATGAGTATTTTTCGAGTTATATTCAATCGGATGTAGCCAATTATAATAACACCCATGAAGCAGCCACTCAGGCTGCCTGGTTAAGATTTGGATTTGATAAGTCTAACCAGATATATCTGGGTAAAATGGAAATGCCATTTAGTTTGGAAAGTGTTAGTAATTCAAAATATCACTTTTTTATGGAAAGATCACTGTCCAGTGGTTTAACAGAACGATTTGGTACAGGCATTACCTATGTTCATACGGCCAAAGACTGGAACTTTCGCCTGGGTGCTTTTGGAAATGACATCGGAAATTTTGGTAAACTTGATGATTTTGGTCGTACCAACATTTATGGCTGGGCTATTACCGGGCGGATTGGTAAAAAAATAAAATTAGATAATGCTAAACTTTTTTTAGGTGTCTCAGCTCAATATCGTGATCCGGCAACAAGTGTCAGGTTCAGGAGCTTACCGGAATCCAATACATTCAGAGCAAGGTTAATTGGTACACGCCGTCTCACTAATATCGATTATGTGAATAAGTTTGGTGGAGAATTATTATGGAAAAATTTAAATTGGTCGGTACAGACTGAATATATCCGCTCAGGTTTGAACAATGTGGGTAGTTCAAATACCAGTTTTGATGGTGGCTATGTCATTATCAGTCGTATTTTTAATGGCAAAAGACGTTTTAATTATAAAAAGGGTGAGTGGATGTCGACGCGGGTAACACCCTGGGAAACCTGGGAAATAAGTGCTCGTTATAGTTTTCTTGATTTACAAACAGCCGACATAAAAGCAGGTAAAGAAAAAAATACCAGCCTGGGGATTAACTATTACCCCACTAAAAATAGTCGTATTATGATTAATTATATCCATGCAGCAGCAAATCCTGATAGAAATGGAATAAATGAAAATCTGGATATCGTGCAGATGCGGTTCCAGTTGGAATTTTAATGGCGATGTTTTCTTTATACCCGTTCTACTTGAAGATACATGATTTCAGCAAGAGAAGAAGCGTGCAGGTTCAAGGCATAAAAGAGAAGTGTTAGTCATTTATATCCATGGATGGACGGTAGTAGAACAATGCAGGAGCAGTTGTCGAGGCGCAGTTGCCGAGATGCGCTCTTATCCTCTTGCCCTACGGGAGCTCAGACGGGAAGCCAGCCCTGCGTTGCCTACACGGATGTCATAGGTAGGTACTTAAGGAAAAATAGCCTGTCATCTCGACCGTAGTGGAGAGATCTTGCTCTGCTAATACTGTTGTCACTGAAAGATTCCTCCATTACAGCA
>DRNA01000327.1 GCA_011322365.1 Aeromonadales bacterium
AAAAGTCATCGACATCGCAAAATATTTCAGTTAGTTTGTTCATAGCCTGTTCCTTGTATCAAAACCTTTTTTAGTCAAAAGATCTGATCAGGGTTCAGGCTATTAGTTCATTTAATCTTTATTTTCTTATCCAGAACTCAGGTTATTTAAACTTTTTCTTCGAATCTTATGCATATCTGGAGTGACATCTGCTATTAAATCATCCAGAATGCTACTGACTTTCAAAACATTTACCTAGTAGAATTTGTTTGGCGATAGAGCTGATCATCGAATGCCGTAAGATCTCCTAGATACTTTAGTTAACTAGCTGTTTTTTGTTGCTTATTTTATGAGGGTTGCTTAGGAACAGAGTTAAATGATTTACCAATAATTTACAATCAATAAAGTCTCAAAAATCCTTAGCATATTTATTAAACATACCTAAATTTCGGTTTCTTCATCATTATGAACCAATTTGAAGTATTTAAAACATTTGAAATAAATGAGTCATATTTTTACAATAATATAAAACTAATAGCTAGTTGCTAGCTCGGAACTTTCATCCTTCGATGCTTGATTGAAATGCCTAACAAGAACAATGATCATAGCCAGCATACCACTTAACATTAAACCAAGAATAGAAATTAATGCTCTTTTAGGCTTATCTTTTTCTTCTGCAACCTTCGCTGGACTTAAAGTTTTGAAAACATATTCATCACTGACTTCTGCCAACATTAATGTTTTAGTTTGCTCTTCAATGAGTTGGTAGAATACAGATTGCATGTCTGCAATATTGGTTTCTTTTATTTTTTCTTTGAGGTAATTAATACTTTTTGTGGCTTCTTCTCTATCTTGTTTTTGAAGGTGAGCATTAATAGATTCCACTAGTTTATCAGCCCACTGTTTAGCTATATAGGGAGAGAAATAAGTAACAGACAAATTAATGAGCCCTGTTTTTTTGTCTTGTGAGACTGAAATACGATCTTTCAACTTTTTATAGAGTTCCCAACTATTAGGTTCTGGTTTTTGGCCTTTAGAGGGATCAAAGTCCCTGACCCATTTTTTATTTTTCTCATCATATAGATCGGGATCAATGATCAGTGTATTTGTCATTCGGCTCCAACCTTTGGCTGCGAATACTTCAACTTCTATATGATTCGATTGTATAAACTCTTCCTGAAAGCCCCAGGTTTTTATCAGTTCCATTGCAATGGCGGTTTTATCATCCCCATTACTTCCACCGAGATTAATGCCGGCCAGTGATGCCAGGCCGCCGAATTGCCCCGCCAGTTTTGATAATGAAGATGAGCTTGATGATGAGGCGGGTGCCAGAATAGCGGTTGATTTGTATTCGTTTGGGAGACTTAAGGCATATAGTACAGCCGCAATGGAAAAAATTGCGGTAATTCCCATGATGAGCCATTTGCCCTGCCAGATAGCGTGCCAAAGTTCAGAGAGATCAATTTCGTCGTCTTCCTGCGGCGAACAATACTCCGGTGGCATAGCATAGATGATCTGTGGTTGGTTTGTATTTTCTGTGTTTTTATTCATTTTTTAAATTCTTAAAATCCTTCGACTACGGTCAAGATGGTTGATCAGTCTTTATATCCTGGTAATAGTCGCTATGGCAACAGCTGATTGATAAATGATTTGCGTTACACTGGTCCACAGTTGTAGAGGTCTGGAATAAGCCGTATCCAGTGGTACGATTATGGTATCACCAGCTTCCAGTTTTGATTTATTACTTGAAAACCATCTATTATCGGATGGCATCATCACCGCACCATTGGCTTTTATTACGTAAATTCTGTCATCATCAGCCTGTTCGGTGATACCGCCACTCATTCTAATGTATTTTGTTACATCGATATTGCGATTAAATATGTGGGATGTAGGCTGTTGCACCTGCCCTATCACGCTTATTGTTTGTGAGTTAGGCGGAATCACGAGGGCATCACCATTTTTTAAAATTAAATCATGTTGCTGCGGATCATTTATTATTTTGGGTAAATCAATCACTAATCTGCCCAGAGCCTGAGTTGAATCAATTTCATCTACCAGCGTAAGTGCGTTATTCTTTTTGCTGGCAACAATATTGCTACTCCCACCGCCTATGGATTCAGCCGCTATCTCGGCTTTTAGTTTCTGTTGCATTTCTCTAAGCAGGTTGACTTCTTTTTGCTTTAATTCCGTTCTTAAAAAGACAGCGCCTTTTAAATAAGCTAAATCGGTGACGCCTCCCGCTCGCTTGATAAGCTGACTTAGCGTTTCACCCCGTTGAATCACATATTTTCCCGGAAACAACACTTCTCCTTTTATTTCAACCGTCGACACTTCATTCCACTCAGGTTTTATTCTGACAGTGACAACATCACGAGATTGCAACACCAGATCATCCTTGGCCAGATGTTTAAAGGCGCCATCCAGATCAATATTAATATGGCGAATGGATACATGTTCACTTTTTTTGGTGTATGTTCGTGTAACTTCTGCGGATAATGCATAGGCAGAATCCTTTAGACCTCCACCTGCAAGAATCAGATCGGATATTTTACTGTTCGTCGGTAAAGGGTAATCACCGGGGAATTTAACCTCACCAGCCAGGGTGGTGACCTGATAGGGTGCCCCCACACTGCGCTGTCGTTGCAGTTTATCCAGGACTGAATGTAACAGGGCTTCTCTGGAAAAATCATCCTTATCAAAAGTTATAGTTTCATCGATATGTTTATTTCTGGCAAAAGCCTGATCGGTAATTTCACCTTCAGCAATTTTTTGTTTTATTCCATTTTTTCTTGTGGTCTGCAGATTGGAAAATAGAATAAGTTCATCATGACTATTAAGCGTAGGGTTAAATTTTTCATCCTGTTTATTTTCCAGTGCTTTTGCCAGGGAAAACTGGATAACCTTGATATCATGCTGGTGATTAATTTCACGAACAATAATGGAATATCCCAGATCGGTTATCTTTAATACATCCGTGTTCAGGTTTCTAATGATATCTGAGACCTTCATGCCCTCATGCCAGCGGTATAAACCATCTCGGGTTGCCGCTCCGGTGAGTTTAACGGTTTGGTTGACATAATCTGAAATGGCACCTATTTCCAGTTCGTCCCCATTTTTTAATTTTATTTTCAGATCAGTGGGATCATTGAGATTTAATGTGAATACTTCTCTCACATGTTGTTTATTAATGCGGTTAAGCTGCACTGATTTAACATTTGCCGATGATTTCAAGCCACCAAACATCTGTAATAAGTCTTTAATTTTCTCACCTTTTTTAAATTCATAGATGGCCGGGCGAGTCACTTCACCTTTTACTGCTATTTTTCTGGTAGCACTTGGAATAAAAACAACATCACCAGGTAATAACCGTTTGTCGTTTGAAGTATCCCCTTTTAATAGCAGATCATATAAATCAAAGTTTTCTATTAACTTACCTTTTCTTTTTAACTGGATATTTCTTAATGAACCTATCTCTTTAATTCCACCGCTGACAAATAGCACATTGGTAATGGTTGAAAGAGAACTCACTTCATAGGATCCGGGTTTATATGCTTCACCCAGTACAAATACTCGCATAGAGCGTAATTCACCTAGCGAAATGGATGAATCCACGCCAATCATCTGATTTTTAATTCGCTTCTTCAATAAGTTTCGAACATCATCAAAGGTTAATCCAGATACCGATATAGGCCCAAGATTTGGAAACTGTATTTTTCCATTACGGTTGACCAATAAATTTAAGGTCTCATTTTCTTTTCCAAATAACTGGATGATAATTTCATCACCGGGACCAACAACATATTCAGCCGGGATTGGAATTTCTGTTACTGGTGTAAACGAGGTTGGTTCCCCTGCAAACAGATCATAACCAAACGGGAGAAGGGCTTTTTCTTCATTACCCAGGTTCTCATTTTGTTTCAGATTATAGATATCATCAACTGCTTGCTGAGAATTTAATTTTCTGGGTGTAACAACCGGAGGCACATCAGGTAATTTCTGAGGTGAACCGGTTAAATTAAGGTCATCCAGATTGATACCCAATTGCTTCGCCAATAACTTTTGTTGTGCAGGTGGCAGGTTTTTAAACTGTTCAATCTGGTCAGGTGTTGGTGTTATTGCATCAAGCAGAAATGTGTTAGATAACATCACTGCTATTAACATGAATTTCACTAATTTATTTATCATAATTTTGTCGTCTATTATCTTTTGTAATTAATTTAAGCAGTAACTTGTAACTTGTAAATTGGCTATAACACTGTTTT
Source organism: Aeromonadales bacterium (assembly GCA_011322365.1). Taxonomy (GTDB): domain Bacteria; phylum Pseudomonadota; class Gammaproteobacteria; order Enterobacterales; genus DRNA01. The sequence goes on from DRNA01000327.1 coordinate 4,245, forward strand.
AAAATACTCCAGGTACGCTACCGCCCCTAGGTTATACGCCCTAAAACGTTTTGATTTTTTAAATTTTACTGGCTTTGGCGGTGAGACTCAATGTACTCACTGACCCGAACGCCAGGTGTTAAGATCCTTCGACAAGCTCAGGATGACAATCTTTTTCACTCAGGATGACAATCCTATTTTGTCATTCCGACCACTAACCCTTTGTCATTCCGAGCACTAATGCTTTTTGTCATTCTGAGCCCCAACTCCTGTCATTCCGAGCGCAGTCGAGGAATCTTACGCCAAGTTTTCAGATCCTTCGACAAGCTCAGGATGACAACCCATTTCTCTCAGGATGACAATCCTATTTTGTCATTCCGACCACTAACCCTTTGTCATTCTGACCACTAATGCTTTGTCATTCTGGGCCCCAACCCCTGTCATTCCGAGCGCAGTCGAGGAATCTTACGCCCTACAACACAATTTCTGTCCAATCAGGATTAGCGCTTTCTACTAATTGGTTCTTCTTTACTCTTTTCCAATTCTTTAACTGTTTCTCTCTTTCTATAGCCGCTTTTATATCATTTG
>DRNA01000328.1 GCA_011322365.1 Aeromonadales bacterium
CAATACTTCCCTTATCAACATGGAATTCCGAAGCATGACACCATAGCCAGAGTGCTCAGTCGCCTTGATCCAGAAGCCTTACAAAAAAAAGCTTTATGTCGTGGATTAATGCGGCCTGCAAGCTAACTAATGGCGAGGTTGTCGCCATTGATGGAAAGACGTACAACGTTCATTTCAAAAGGGCGATAGAAAGAGTGCCATTCATATGGTCAGTGCCTGGGCCTGTCAGAATAATCTGGTTTTAGGTCAAACAAAAGTGAATGCAAGGACCAATGAAATAACAGCCATTCCAGCCTTGTTAGAGTTACTTGATGTCAAAGGATGCATCATCACCATTGATGCGATGGGTTGCCAACGGGCGGTTGCAGAAACTATTGTTGCTCAGGGCGCGGATTATGTCCTGGCCTTAAAAGGCAATCAGGGTGAATTGAGTGATGAAGTCAAACTATTATTTGAGCAAGAGAAACATACCGAGCTCAAAGAAGAGAGCTTCAAGAGCACCGATACTGGGCATGGTCGCATAGAAATACGCCGATGCAGGCAACTCAAAATCAACAAAAAATAGTTAACCATGAGCCCAAATTGGACAAAATTAAAGACTATTATTGAAATACAATCGACTCGAGAAATCAACGAAGATTGTACAACAGAGAAACGTTATTACATCAGCTCACTGGGACTCGACGCCAAAAAAACAGCGGCAACGGTGTGTAGTCATTGGGCTGTAGAGAATAAGCTACATTGGGTACTGGATGTCAGCTTTAGAGAAGATGAGTCCAGAATAAGACGAGGGAATGGTGCTGAAGTGATGAGTATGCTTCGGCGATTAACTCTCAATTTACTGAAACAAAACACAACGAGTAACGCAAGTATGAAACGAAAACGAAAAATAGCACTGATGGACGAACAACTACTTTCTGAAATTATTAATGGAAATTAAAATGCACTTGCCCTGAGTTATATTTACAAAAAATGTAACTCCGAGTTAATTATCACTTTCCATTGTATGTACCCATTTCAACTTAGTATTTCAACTCAAACATCCATTCTTGCCCAGGTATCCCTTAAACCAACAGTCATATTAAATAACGGTTTTTCTGCAGTATAATCTTCACTGTCTGCAACAAAATAGCCTTCTCTTTCAAACTGGAAATTTTCACCTGGTTGGCAGGATGCCAATGAAGGTTCTATTCTGGCTTGAGTATATTCATTTAAAGAATCTGGATTAATACATTGGGTAAAATCTTCTTCAGCGGCGGGGTTTGCGCTATTAAATAACCGGTCATAGCGACGAACAATGGCTGAAACAGACGCTGTTGCTGAAACCCAGTGGATAACACCTTTTACTTTTCTATCTTCAGGATTTTTGCCTAAGGTATTTTCATCATAATGGCATCTTAATTCACAAATTTTGCCCGCTGCGTCTTTTATCACTTCATCACAGCGGATAACGTAGGCATTTCTCAGGCGAACTTCTTTGCCTAAGACCAGTCGTTTAAATTTGTTATTGGACTGTTCGCGGAAATCTTCCTGATCAATATAAATTTCCCGTGTGAAAGGGATGGTGCGTTTCCCCATACTTTCATCCTGCGGGTGACGTGGTGCCTGCAACTGTTCTACTTTATCTTCAGGATAGTTTTCAATAACGAGTTTTAATGGTCGTAAAACAGCCATGGCTCTGGGGGCTTTTTTATTTAACACTTCTCGGACCGAAAATTCCAGTAAGGCCATATCAACCACATGATTTTTCTTGGTGACACCGGTGAGTTCAACAAACTCACGAATCGCCTCAGCCGGATAGCCCCGACGTCGCATTCCGGAAATAGTCGGCATTCTTGGGTCATCCCAACCGTTAACATAATGACCTTCAATCAGCTGTGTCAGTTTTCGTTTGCTGGTAATGGTATAAGCGAGATTCAGACGGGAAAATTCAATCTGTTGGGGATGACATTCAATACTGATATTATCAATAACCCAATCGTATAAGGGTCGGTGATCTTCAAATTCCAGGGTGCATAATGAGTGGGTAACACCTTCAATGGCATCCGAAATACAGTGGGTAAAATCATACATAGGGTAAATACACCATTTATCCCCTGTTCGAATATGGTGCATCCTTTTAATGCGATAGAGTACCGGATCGCGCATTTTAATATTCGGCGAAGCCATATCAATTTTGGCTCTCAAGACCATTTTTCCATCTTCAAATTCACCGGCTCTCATACGATGGAATAAATCCAGATTCTCTGCAACCGGGCGATCCCGATAGGGACTGTTTTTCCCGGGCTCGGCAAAATTCCCCCGGTATTGCTGCATTTGTTCAGGCGTGAGTTCATCCACAAAAGCCAGATTTTTTTCGATAAGTTCAATGGCAAACTGATACAGTTGCTCGAAATAATCGGATGCATGGTGAATATCACCAGCCCACTGAAAACCCAACCAGCGAATATCAGCTTCAATCGCCTTTGCATATTCGTCAGATTCTTTAGCCGGATTGGTATCATCAAAACGCAGGTTACACTGCCCCTTGTATTGCTCGGCGATGCCAAAATTCAAACAGATGGATTTGGCATGGCCAATATGCAAATACCCATTTGGCTCAGGTGGAAAGCGCGTGTGTACTCTGCCCTGATTTTTGCCATTGGCAATATCTTCATTAATAATATGCTGGATAAAATTTAATGGCTTCTGATTTTCACTGTCACTCATAAGAATTTCTGGCTGAAAAAACTTTGCCTTATTTTACCTGAAACTGATCGAGCAAAACAGATTATTCTACTACTAACCCCAAGATTTTGACCATTGGCTATAAGAATAACGAGGTTAAGGGTTAATCAGCACAATGGACTTATGCTGATACAAGCTCTATGATATCCGCCTCTTTAACCAGTTTGAATTACTATTGATTATGTTAAAAAAATGTCTCACAACTTCATTTATACTGTTCTCGTTTATTATTAGTGCAGTACTGATAACACTATCAGCCTGTAGCGATAGTAAGCCAACTCCAGACAGAAGTGCGTTAGCTATCGATCCCCACAGTTTTGCCAATCTTACTCAGGTGCAAATGACTCATGTTCAACTGGATTTAGGCGCTGATTTTAATAATAAAATCCTCTCAGGCGATGCCATTTTAACCTTGAAATACAATCAGAAAGCAGCCGAATTGATCCTGGATACCCGTGCTTTAACCATCAGTAAGGTGAGCGGCTTTTGCCACAATAAATGGCAATCTTTAGATTTTAGCATGGGAAAGCAGGATAAAATTTTAGGTACGCCACTTATTATTCAAAATACTGAACAATGCCCCAAAGTTAAAATCAGCTATCAAACTTCTCCTGAAGCGAGTGGTTTGCAATGGTTAGATAAATCCTTAACTGCCAGTAAACAGCAACCGTTTTTATTTACTCAATCTGAAGCCATCCATGGTAGAAGCTGGATCCCAATGCAGGATACTCCTGCGGTTCGCGTTACTTATGAGGCGACCCTGCATACTCCCAGTGTTCTTCGAGCCATTATGAGTGCCCACAATGATCCCGATACCCCATTAAATGGTGAGTTTCACTTTGCCATGCCTCAGGCTATTCCCCCTTATCTTATTGCACTGGCAATTGGTGATTTGCATTATCATCGCTGGTCCGAACGCAGTGGTGTCTGGGCTGAACCCCCTTTATTAGAAGCTGCGGCCAGAGAATTTGAAGATACTCCCGAGATGATAAGAGCAACAGAAAAGCTCTATGGTAAATATCCCTGGCAACAATACGATCTGTTAATACTGCCACCCAGTTTCCCTTTCGGTGGCATGGAAAATCCCCGTGTTTCCTTTATTACCCCTACAGTCATTGCCGGAGATAAATCACTCACCAGCCTCATCTCTCATGAACTGGCACATTCCTGGTCAGGTAATCTGGTCACCAATGCACGTTGGGCCGATATCTGGTTGAATGAAGGTTTTACTTCCTATATTGAAAATCGAATCGTTGAAGCGGTTTACGGAAAACCCTGGGCAAAAATGGAGCAGGTTATCAGTTATCAGGCACTACTTGAAGAAATGAAAGATCTCGAGCCAGCTGATCAGTCATTAGTTTTACCTCTGGACGGTAGAGATCCTGATGATGCCTTCACCGATGTTCCCTATACCAAGGGCGCCATGTTACTGTATTTTCTGGAAGACAGGTTTGGTCGAGAGCATTTAGATAACTTTCTGAAAAGCTATTTTAAACAGTTCTCGTTTAAAACTATCAGTACACCTGAATTTCTGGCCTACCTGAATACCAACCTGTTACAGAAATACCCGGATGTTGGTATCGACAAAAGTAATATTGAACAATGGCTCTATCAACCCGGCCTACCAAAAGAAGCAGTTATTCCCAGTTCCAGACGCCTTGAAAAAGTTGCGCAGGTAATCAAACTCTGGAAAACTCACCCCTTAGCACCCAATGTTATCCCCGGTAAAAACTGGTCATCACAGGAATGGGTTTATTTTTTAACCAATATTCCAAAAAAGATAGCACTTTCAGATATGGAAAAACTGGACAGGGCATTTGATCTCACACACACCAGTAATGCTGAAATAGCCCTGGCCTGGTTCCCATTGGTGATTCAAAATCATTATCAGCAAGGCTTTGCAGCACTGGAGCAACATTTAATTAAAATTGGTCGTAGACGGTTAATTACACCATTGTATAAATTGTTAGCCAAAGATAGCGAGCTTAGAAACTGGGGACTGGAAGTTTATCAAAAGGCACGTCCTGGCTATCACCCATTGGCTCAAGGCACCGTTGACAAGATCTTTGCTGAAAAAAAATAACAGAAATCTAAGGATAAAAAGAGGATACAGGTTTTACCCTGTATCCTTAGGGTTTACTTTAGTTCTCTGCCTCTTCCAGGAAAGCCCATCTCTTTAAAATTAATTTTTAATTTTAAAGATTGCCGTTCCAGGCTTGACATTCGACTCTGATCTTTTAATGTGAGTTGTTGTAGTTGAAAAGGTGCAGATAATCCAGATGACAATAATTTATTTTTTGCCACTGACAATGCAATATTCTCATTTCCAGCATTCAACCATTTTGCAGTCTGCACGTCTAGCGCTGGCACTTTATTTCCCGATGCATCAGTTCCATAAATAATACCCTGAATTACATAGCGACCACTTGCTTCTACATTCACTGGAACTTCAATTAAAGTCCTTCCAGGCATTGATAACTGACTAATTTTTCCAGTAATCAGAGCACTTTGTCTGTGGATATCCATTGGTATTCGGATATCACGAATAACACGTTTTTGATTGCTCATAGCGTCAACACGTAACTGGACTTCCCAGAGTTCTCCAGGTTTTCTGTTCTCGCTCAGGTTGAGTTGCTTGTTTAATCGAAACTCTCCCTTCTGAGACTGTACAAAAGTGACCGGATAGCTATTTCCGGCTGGCGAAACCAGTTGAGCTTTAAGTTTATCGATACGCTGACTACTTTTTAAAGCAGCTTTTACAGATAAATTATCCTGAAGCTTATAGGCAAATTTATTTGAACTAGCAGTTAATATATCATGGCTGTTTTTATCAAAAACCTGCACAATAAATGGGTTATTGGCATTAAATTGTTTGTTGCTTTTTAGTACAAATTTTCCGGCACCCAAATCTTTCGCTATTTTAAATGCTGAACTCATTTTAAACATCTGGTTGGATGCCTGTGACATAGCAGATGATTTTGACATTAACTCCATGCCATTATCTGTTACAGCTAATGAGCCTTTATCGCCAGAAACCATAAGATTTTCAGGCTCTATGGCAAAAATTGTTTTCTGCTGAATGGCGTTTTTTTGTACGAAAGGTGTAATTCTCACAATTGCGCCAGGTGCAGATGTATAAATTTCAACACCCTTATTAAAATCATTTGCCGAAATTTTCACGCTATAGGAACGACTGGATATGGTCTGAGGCGTATTTACCTGAAACGAGTTTGCACTATCGTTGAGTAAACGCGAAAATCTCACTGTTTTATGAGATAACGCCAAGGTGGGATCGCTATTAATCGACTGCCGCGCGTTCGCCTTGATGTTAGTTGCCGTAGCAGCTCTTTTGATACCCGGTGACGTTTTTCTTTTTTGCTTTGTCGGGAGCTGTATATTTAAATTTTCAGGCTCTCTAAACTGCGGTTCAGACGCAAATTCATTAGCCGTTGAAGAGAGTGAAGACATCATCACCGCGGTTATAAGTAATATTTTTATAAAGTTCATTGGAATTCTCCTATAGATCATTTCTAAGAATGACATCCAGATTAAAACATTTTCTTCTGCTCTGATTATGGCTTAACGGCTCACTACCTCTGGTTCTGGTTTTGTCATTAAACCAGAGACTACCGGCACCATTTTGCGAAGAACAATTAAGAAATCCATCTGAACAATTATCTAACCAGGCCTGTGTAATTTCCAACCCCAGATTTAAAGAATAACCACCACAATAACTATCACCATCCCAAATTGCGGTCTCAACATCTGTACCTACTACATTCCAGAAACCTTTGGGTAAGGCAGGCCGACCTGACGTCCCTAACAACCAACTACCGTTGTAATAACTCATCCAGCTTGTCTGTTGCATTCTGACCGCATCACTTTTATATCCCAGCAACCAGCCCAAAGCAGATTCAAACACATTGCCATTCATCACTGCATCAGCTAAAGGCGTACCCAAACTGGAAGGTGCCAGTGCATTAACCCACCGAATGCGATCAATAATCACCGGATATTTGGAATTCCAGGTAGGGTTTGACATGATCCAACGCATCACATTACCGCCATTGGAATGGGTGATCACCACCAGATCGTCAATATTTTTCGAGGTAACAAAATTGTACAGTGCATTGGAAAGACAACCAGCGGCCTGAGAATCCCACATGTATTTTTCAAAATTACAATTGATAACCAGCAGATTGGAGGAATCAGTTAATCCCTGCCGTACAGATTCGACAAAACCACTTTGCCAATAATCATTATAGGCATCTGACTGATTGCCGGTACCATGAACCAGAGCCACACCCGTATTTGCAAGCGCAGCATTCCCTCCCCAGAGCACAAGGCTCAGAGATATAATCGAGATGATATTTTTCATAAAAACTCCGTATTATTAATATTTTTGGAATTAATTTCACGCAAGCCATTGTTTTGGAAGTGAAATTTACAGAATATTAAGTATCACGGGTATCGATGGAAGTCAATACAAGGAGCTTACATTAGATAAATGCAATATAAGCTAAACCCGAGTAAAAGTTGATTTAGCAGGGGTGTGATTTAGTCGCTGAATTAGCTATTTCCACAGCATCAGACCTACTTTTTAAAGGGTAGGTTGGCGCAAAGTTACCCAGTTCCATAGCCTCATGTAGTAATGGCATTATACTTTCGTTCATGACAGAAAATATATCCTGAAAATTCTGGATCACGTAGTAAATGGTCTGAAAAATATCGATACGATAAGGTGTTCTTAAAATGGTAAGGGCATCAAATGGACGTCTTTCAGGTACATGACTTTCCAGAGCATATTCACTTTCACCTTTTGATGAAAGAATACCAGCACCGTATATACGAAGGCCTTTTGCCGTTTCGATTAAACCAAACTCCACCGTAAACCAGAAAATTCTGGCCAGATAAATGCGCTCCTTTTTGCTGGCTTTCACGCCCAGCTTTCCGTATTGCTCACTAAAATCGGCAAAAACAGGGTTGGTAAGCAAGGGACAATGACCAAATATTTCATGGAAAATATCCGGTTCCTGTAAATAGTCGATATCTTCCGGGGTTCGGATAAAGGTGGCTGCCGGAAACTTCTTATTCGCCAGTAACGTGAAAAATTCTTCAAAGGGGATCAC
>DRNA01000329.1 GCA_011322365.1 Aeromonadales bacterium
AAATGAGCCTTAAAATTGCTTTTATCATGGATCCCATTACATCCGTTAATCCGGTAAAAGATAGCACCATCGCTATGGTGGAAGCTGCCCAGAATCGGCACTGGCAAAGTTATTATGTGCCCATGCAGGGTTTATATTATGCCGATGGAAAAGTGATGGTAAACGCTTACGAACTTCAATTGAGTTTGAACCAGTCGCCCTGGTATCAGATATCCGCGCTACCCGCTACTCCTCTTGCAGATTTCGATGTGGTGATGATGCGCAAAGATCCCCCATTCGATATGAATTATATCTATGCCACCTATTTATTGGAAATGGCTGAGGCAGAAGGCGTATTTGTAGTTAACAAACCGCAATCCATACGGGATGCCAATGAAAAATTATTCACCCTGCAATTTCCGCAATGTACAACACCTGTGAGTGTCACCTCACAGGCAGATGAAATTAAACAATTTCTGCAAAAACATGAAGATATCATTCTAAAACCATTAGATGGTATGGGAGGAACTTCTATTTTCCGCGTTAAGCAATCGGATCCCAATATTAATGTCATTATCGAAACCCTGACTGAACTCGGAAACACACCCATCATGGCGCAAAAGTTCATCCCGGATATCACCGAAGGCGATAAACGCATATTAATGATCAATGGACAGGCTGTACCCTTTTCTCTGGCAAGAATACCAGCCAAAGGAGAAACCCGTGGTAATCTGGCGGCCGGAGGCAGTGGTCGGGTGCAGGCTTTAACTAAAAAAGACCTCTGGATCGCAGAACAGGTAGGCCCTGCCCTGAAAGAAAAAGGCCTGATTTTTGTCGGCCTGGATGTTATTGGTGATTACCTTACAGAAATCAATGTCACCAGCCCCACCTGTATCCGCGAGATCACCAAAGTCAGTAAAGTACCAGTGGCTGATCAACTAATGGATGTTATTCAGCAACAAATAAACCGATGACAGCATTTCGCAATAAAATAATCTTAATCAGACCGCTGCTGAGTGTCATACTTATACTGCTGTTAACCAGTAGCTGTCAGCAGAAAGATAACTATGAGAAACTCAAGCTCCGTATCATGGCTTTTGGCACCTGGGTAGATGTGACACTTTATGACAAAGATCTCTCACGTTATCCCGATCTGTCGACCTCAATTGAAAATTCACTACTACAAATGCACCGCCATTGGCACGCCTGGCATCCAAGCGCCATTACCCGCATCAACGATGCCTGCGCAAAAGGAAAAAGTATAACCATCAGTCAGCAGATGGTGGATTTACTAACACTTGGCAAGCAGATGGCAGAACGCTCTCAGGGTTACTTCCAGCCGGCCATTGGCCAGCTACTCGCACTTTGGGGCTTTCAACGTGACGATCCTTTTAATAATCAGTCTGTACCATCGTTGGAGACAATAAGACAGATTGTTGATTCTCATCCATCCATGTCACAAATTACCATAAAGGATGGCGAACTCTCCTGCAGTAATCCGCAAGTCATGCTGGATCTGGGTGGTTTTGGCAAAGGTTTTGGGCTGGAGCTGTTAAAAAAGCAGCTATTAGATCGTGGTATTAGTAACATGTTGCTCAATGCAGGTGGTGATATTATTTCGTATGGTAAAGCAGGCAATAGACCCTGGGTCGTGGGAATTAGGAATCCATTTGCTGATAATGCTCTCGCCACACTGGAACTTAGTCAGAATGAAACCGTCTTTACTTCAGGTAATTATGAACGGGGATTTATCATAAATGGTAAACGTTATCACCATATTATTAATCCTTTCAATGGCTACCCCAGTTCAGGTATCGCCTCGGCTACGGTTATTGGTGACAATGGTGCCTGGTCAGATGCCGCTGCAACGACTATGCTATTAGCAGGTGTAGAAAAAGCCTTTGAACTGGCAACTGATATGGGTGTTAAACATTTACTGATTATCACCGACGAAGGGCAATACTATCTGGATCAGGGTATGTTGGATTTATTAACTTTTATTGATGGCAAACCTCAAAATCTTAACATTTTAGAGTTTAACCACAAAGGAAACCGTCGCTGAAACGGACGTTTTCCATATGAATCAGATGAGCATTAAACGTGGCTACGACTTATGAACCAATGAAAGAAAGACCGCCGGTAAGTGAAGCTGATCGCCTTGGCTTTACCATTTTTCTGGCCCTCTGTTTTCATTTAATCATTATCCTTGGAATAGGGTTTGCTCCAGAGGACGATCCCAAAACGGATTATGGTACCCTGAACGTTGTTCTCGCACATAACCCTTCAGAGGATCGCCCGGACAAAGCAGACTTTATTGGACAGGCCAATCAATTGGCTGGCGGAAAAAACAAGCAGGTACAAACTGCTACGACACCCATTCAGGCACCTTTTCCAGCCCAACAGATAGCACCGACTTCTGCTCAGGAAATTAAAAAAGTTGATTCAACACAAACCCAACAGCAACTACTCAATAGTCTCAACGCAAACATAAAAACCCAATTAAGTGCGCCCACTCCTGAAGATGAAAAACAGGGGCAGAAAACACCCGGTTTTAAGTTATCAACTCGGGCGATGGCCATTGCCAGTTTGCAGGCTGAACTGGATAAAGCAAGGAAAGCCGAGGGCAATAATCCCCGCCGCCGAACCGTCTCTACGGCTATCCACCAATCGTCAGAAGCCCTTTATCTGGATTCCTGGCAACGTAAAATAGAAAAGATAGGCAATCTCAATTACCCCGCAAAAGCACGAACACTTAAAATTTATGGCACTTTACTTGTAAAAGTCTCTATTAATCAGGATGGTTCTTTAGAAAGTGTAAGTATTCTTAAATCTTCCGGTAAAAAAATTCTGGATGATGCCGCGATTCGTATTGTTCGATTAGCTGCACCCTTTAATCCGTTACCCCCCGAAATACGAAAAACTACAGATATACTAACAATTATCAGAAAATGGACTTTTCCATCTGATAATAAGTTCTCGACACAATAAGCGTCCATTTTCTCCTCTATTGATATCTATACAAATTTCCCCTGTTTACTGCTTGTTTTTTTCCCACAAGCCCGCATACTAACCAGTATTATGAAAAAACCCACTAGCCTCACAAACCAGTTTCTTATTGCCATGCCGGATCTGCATGATCCGCACTTCGATCACGCAGTCACACTAATCTGCGAGCATAATGAACAGGGCGCTATGGGTATTGTTATCAACCAGCCACTGGATTTGAACATATCTGAAATTTTACAGCATCTGGATATACAGTTAAGTGATCAGTTCAATGACAGCAGCGTTTTCTCTGGAGGACCGGTGCATACTGAGGTGGGTTTAATCCTGCATCCGCCGGCAGGGCAGTGGGAGTCCAGTATCCGCTTAAGTGATGAGCTCTGCATAACCAGTTCCAAAGATATTCTCAAAGCTCTTGGTCAGGGAAAAGGGCCGGAAAAGGTTCACCTGGTGCTGGGATATGCGGGATGGGGTCCGGGACAGCTGGAACAGGAATTACTGGATAATGCCTGGTTAACTACCCCTGCTGATGCTGAGATTGTGTTCAATACTCCTAACGACAAACGATGGACTCAGGCAGTGCAATCCATTGGTATCGATCCCATGCGCCTTTCCACTCAAACAGGACATGCCTGAACATGTCCGACAGCTCTACCGAACCTTTCGAGTTTCGTAATCCTGCTGTAAAACCCCTTTGGAAAAGGTTGATTGCCTTCGACTTCGGCACCCATAAAATGGGGGTTGCAACTGGTCAGGTGATTACCCGCACAGCAGAACCTTTATCACCTTTAAAGGC
>DRNA01000330.1 GCA_011322365.1 Aeromonadales bacterium
ATGATGTCCAATGACCACATGGATCAAATGGCCAAATTTGACAAGCGCTTATCTATGATGGAAGCCATGATGGAACAGGTCGTCGTCAACCAGGCGATTCTGGCTAAACCTGACTCAGTATTCAAATGGGATGAAAATGCGGATGAATATCAGTTGCAGTAACAACCCTCTTTAACACAAATTTTAATACCATCATAAGCCCTGGTGTTGTACGCACCAGGGCTTTTCTTATTCAACTAAAAGACAGGGAAAAAATCCGTTTTATGCTATTATCATATAAAGTTTGTTTATTTTTAAAGCGATTAAATGCCATTATCAGACATTCATCAAATACTCTTTCTGGATCTGGAACCATTAAATTCAGATCAACACAAAAGGAGTATCAGAGAAACCGGGATTGTTCTGGGTGATCTCCAATTTAAAAGTAATTCTGCAGAACATATAGCAAATAGCATTTCAACGTATCAGCCTGTCTATCTGTGTGGGCATAACCTCCGCGCCTTTGATTACCAATACCTGCTGAATTCTGCCCTGGCTCCTCTAGTCACACAGCTGGAAATTATTGATACTCTGGAACTCTCTTTACTGTTTTTCTCTGAAAATACCCTGCATAAACTGCCTAAAACCTATAAAGAGAATGATCCCAATAAAACCAATGATCCATTACAGGATGCTTTGCTTACAAGAGACCTGTTAAAGCAGATCATTAAACGCTTTTATCAGCTATCCCCTTCATTACAGCACATTTACTTTTCCCTGCTCTGTCAAACCCGCCAGTTTAAGCCCTTTTTTAAATGGCTTAATCCGGATATTACACCATATAAAGATACGGACTCTCTGTCCAGAGCCGTTTTTGAAGCCCTGGGTGATAAAATTCAGTCACCGAAAACTCTGCCGGCAATGGTTGCTGAACAGCCTGTTGAACTGGCTTATATTATCAGTGTACTACATGGGGAGATTGAAGAAATACGCTCTTTTCCTCCTAAAATTTATTTTGATTTTCCGCATATCCAGGAAAAACTCAACGCTCTGACCTTTAATCCGGTCAATGAAGTGGCCAACCTCGAGCAATCTGCCCTTAAATATTTTGGTTTTGACAGCTTCAGAAGTTTTCCAAAGTTCCAGGCTGCAAATGATTCGATTAAAGCACTGGATCAAGTCTCACAAAAGGACATAATAAAAGGGGCTTTACATCAGGAAGATATTCTTGCTGTGTTGCCCACCGGCGGTGGCAAAACCTTTACCTTCTGGCTACCTGCTATTATTAAAGCCAAACGCACCCGGGCACTGACTGTGGTGATTTCTCCCCTTCAGGCTCTGATGAAGGATCATATTTTTAACTTTAACCATAAACTCGCCGGCCTGGCCTCTGCAGAAGCCTTAAGTGGTTATCTGACCATGCCGGAGCGGCGTAATATTATCCGGCGGGTAATTAACGGCAGTATTGATATATTATATCTGGCCCCTGAATCTCTGCGTTCAAAAAATATTGAACGCATTCTGTCCTATCGTTATATTGAACGTATTGTTATTGATGAAGCTCACTGCTTATCGACCTGGGGGAATGATTTCAGGCACGATTACTTTTACATCGCCCAGTTTATCAATAAAATTCAGGATAAAAAATATTCAAACCGCATTCCCCTGTCCTGTTTTACTGCAACCGCCAACAAAAAAACCATCGAAGAAATTGAACACTATTTTAAGTCACAACTGAATATTTCATTTGAACATTATATTGCCTCACCAAAACGAGACAACCTGCTCTATTCAGCCCGTTGCTATGGTAATAAAAAAGAAAAGACCCAACAGCTGATCGCACAGATAAGAATCATTAAAGACCCCTGTCTGGTTTACAACCCCTCCAGCCGTAAACAATGTGAAATGCTGGCAGAGCAGCTTTCAACGGATTTAGGCCGAAATTTTTACGCTTTTCATGCCGGCATGAGCAGTGCATTAAAAAATCAGGTACTCAATGATTTTATCAGTAATGATGCCGATGGTATTGTCGCCACAACCGCTTTTGGTATGGGGATAGATAAACCGGATATCCGCCATGTGATCCATTATGAGGTTTCTTCCAGTCTGGAAGACTATATGCAGGAATCCGGACGAGCGGGCAGAGATGGTCAGCCATCCCATTGCCATATCCTGTTTAATAATGAGGATTTTGACAAACTCTTTTTTTCTCTTATCCGTCAGAAACTCACTCACCCTGAAATTAAAAAAATCTTTCAGTCCATTCGTCATTATAAAGGCCGTAAAGTGGGTGACGAAAGAAAGATTGTAGTTTCCATTAATGAGCTGGCCGAAAGTGCCGGAATAAAAACCGATGATGAGCAGTCTGATTTTGATACCAAGGTAAAAACCGCATTGCTGGAACTGGAACGGGCCGGTTATATCCGCAGGGGCTATAACGTACCGGAAGTCTGGGTGACCTCATTTGAATTTAAAACTATGGAGCAATTGCACGATACACTTCACAGCCATGGTTTATCCGATCAGAGTGAGGATACCGGCAAGCGGGTTTTATATCAGTCTATTGTTCTGCTGGCACAGGTATTAATTAAACGCAGCACACAGCGATTCTCAATAGCTATTGAAGAACTGGCCGAGATCCTCAATCTTGATACCGATGAAGTCTATCATGTGCTGGATAAAATGCGTGATATGGAGCTGGTTTCACTTAAGGAAGATTTATTGATCAGCGAGCTTCG
>DRNA01000331.1 GCA_011322365.1 Aeromonadales bacterium
GAAAAAATGATATCTGCTATGCCACTCAGAGCCGTCAGGATGCGGTGAAAACGCTTTCACAAACCAGCGATCTGGTGCTGGTGGTCGGTTCACCCAATAGTTCCAATTCCAATCGTCTGCGGGAAGTGGCCGAACGTCAGGGAGCCAAAGCTTATCTGATTGATAATGCCTCAGAAATCCAGCTTAAATGGCTGGAAAACTGTCAGACTATCGGGGTGACAGCAGGTGCGTCAGCCCCTGAATACCTGGTTGAAGAGGTTATCAACTGGCTGCAGGAAAAAGGCGTGGATGCCAGTAATATTGAACAGGGAAATAAAGAAGATGTGGTGTTTTCCTTACCGAAAGAGCTGCAAGCCTCAAACGAAAAATAAACTGTTAATAAAGTCGTATATTTTAACTGGATATTACCGTTTGTCGGGAGATGTTCTACACTAATCTTATTGTACAAGATATTTTGAACAAACAGGTATATAAAATAACTATGAAAAAAGAAAAGAAATACACTAAAGGCTTTACTCTGGTTGAATTAATGATTGCCATAACCATTGCAACTGTCATTATATCTATTGCATTACCGGCTTTTCGCTCTTTAATACAGAATAATCGAGCAGCTACTCAGGCAAATGAGATTCGTACTGCATTAAGTATGGCTCGTTCTGAGGCAATAAAAAGAGCTGCAAATGTAAGTGTTTGCTCTAATAGTGGCACCACCAGCTGGCAATCTGGATGGTTCGTTCAGACGGATGCAAATAGTAACTGTAGTATTGATGCATCAGATGGAGATGAGTTGCTTCGTAATCAAAATGGGTTGTCAGGAGGGGTAACTTTGACCGGTACTCAAGCATCAATTGCTTTTTTTCCAGAAGGGAGAGCCAATAGTGCATTAACGTTAACTTTGGTTTCTCCTGACTGCACAGGTGATCAGAATAGGGTTATCTCTGTATCAATAACGGGGCATGTATCAGTTCAGAAATCAGCCTGTCCATAACGGATTTGTTTTGTTGGATTCAGTTTATAGGCATAAAGAATAAATGTATAAAAAAATTAAATCAAAAAAAGGTTTTTCCTTACTGGAAGTCTTAATTTCTATGGTGATTATTGCGGTTGGCCTGCTAGGAATTGCTGGTTTGCAAATAGCTGGCATTAATAATAATCATAGTGCATATGTTCGCTCTCAGGCAACGGTATTGGCCAATGATATCATTGACAGAATGAGGGCTAATAGAATAAGTGCTGAAAATGGTAATTATGATCTCACTATTGCTGAGAGTAAACCCAGCGGTACTAGCTTAGAGGATATAGACAGAAAACAATGGTTGGATAATATTGCAAATATCTTACCTGAAGGTGATGCTTCTATAGCGACTTCGTCAGGAGGTGGGAATACCATTATCACCATAACCATTCAATGGAATGATTCCAGAGGCGCTAACGGCAGTACAACACAACAATTTAAAACCGAGACAGTTTTATGATGAAAACAAAAATAACACAACAGGGACTGACATTAGTTGAAATAATGATAGCAGTTTTAATCGGTATTGTGTTAACAGCGGGTATTATTCAGCTTTTTATTTCCAATAAATCTACTTATCGTCTAACCGAAAGTTCATCAAGAATCCAGGAGTCAGGACGCTTTGCTAATGAGTTTTTAACAAAAGATATTCGTATGGCAGGTTTTATGGGCTGCTATAGTGCTGCAACCAGTGGTATTGAAAATATGTTAAATGATACAGGTAATACCGGATGGGATATTAGTAAGGTTATTCAGGGCTATAATAATGTCACTGGTGGCAGTGTCGCGGGGATAAGCAATATTGTAGACAATACAGATGTAATTATAGTTAAAAGTTTAGCCGGTACTTATCTTTCTGGTGGTATCAGGCTAGTTTCACCTTATTCGGACTCCGCACAGTATTTTGTTGATCCTCTCTTCAAGAATACATGCCAGAATAATGATGAGAATAATTGTGAGGCAAAAATCTATGTGGTCACTGATTGTTCTAAGGCTACTATGTTTCAGGCAACTAATATTCAAGAATCTGGAGGCAAGATTAATATTACTCATTCTAATGCTGGGTCATATGATCCGGGTAATAGTTCTCCGACACCTACCAATGAGTATGGTGAGGGGGCAACCTTATTAGAACTGGCGACATTTGCTTATTATATAAGATTAAATAATGGTGGAAGACCGTCCTTATATCGTTCCAGATTAAATATATCAGGCGGAACCAGTATTGCTTTAACTGCAGAAGAACTGGTGGATGGGGTAGAAAATCTGCAACTGGAATATGGGGTTGATACCTCAGGTGATCGCATTCCGGACAGTTATTTGAATGCTGCTACAATTAATACTGAAGCGGCAAAGGCAGCCCCGGCTTATTCCTGGGATGATGTAATCACAGTTAAATTTGCTCTGCTTTTAACCGCCGAAGGGCGGGTAACGGATAAAGCCGCAGGTAGTAAAACATATAATTTATCAACCGATACACCAGCCGCAGGACCTTATGCTGACAGGCAACTGAGACGGGTATTAGTTAATACCATTGGTATTAGAAACAGAACCTTGTAGAAATCTTGTTATAGGTAAAGATTATGGGTAGCAAAAAAATTCACAATACAATAAACAAACCTTTTATAGTGAGATATCAAAACGGTGCTGTATTATTTATCAGTCTGATCTTCCTGTTAATAATGACTATTATTGGTATCACGGCTATGAAAACCACCGTACTGGAAGAAAAAATGGCCAGTAATACTAAAAACAGAAACCTGGCATTACAGGCTGCAGAGGCTGCTTTACGAGCTGGAGAATTACAGATAGCAAATAATAGTATTACAGCTTTTGATAGTGCCTGTACTGGGGGATATTGTGAATATGCAACGGGAGATGAGGAACCACGCTGGTCGGATCCTGTATTGGATGTCTGGAATAACGCGAGTAAACATCAGGTTTATACTGGTTTTCCTGATGGCGTTGTTGCTTCTAAACCGCAATTTATTATAGAGAAAATGACCAGTGCCATTGCACAGAGTTCTGGTGAATCCAGTATGGTGCTGGGTTTTAAACCAAAACAGAGTGGTAGTAATTTTTATCAGGTGACGGCCCGGGGAGTGGGGGGGACCAGTGATGCTGTGGTGTTTCTACAAAGTTTTTATCGTAAGTAACGTAATTTATGAGTCAAATTATAAGGGCAGGTTCGGGGTTGGAGAATTATTATGAATACCAGAAATAATAACATATTAAATTCAAAGTGGTGGTTATATCTAATGGCGATTATTGTAATCAATAGTCTGTCAATTCCAGTCAGAGCCACGCCATTGGCACTGGCAGATAAACCCTTATTTATTAGTGCCGGGTATTTACCAAATGTTTTAGTTATTCTTGATAACTCAAACAGTATGGACGAGGCTGCAAATGGTTCGGCAGTGGGGAGTGCTGCTCCAGATAGTAAATCAGAGATAGCTCGAGGGGTTATTAAAGATTTAACTACTGTTTATAATGGTCAGATTAATCTTGGTTTAATGGCTTATCAGCAGGAAAATGTAGTTGCCAGACAATTACATAACTCTCCTTATGATGCCAGTTTTGACCCTGCACATTATGATCCCGATTATACTGGAAACAGAGACTCTATAATTAAAAAATATCGTGTTCCTAATCTGTCAAATCCCGGTGCTTTTGTTTATTATAATGTTGCTCTGCCGTTTTATGCGTCTGCTAATTATGGTTCAGCTTATTGTTACTCTTCAACAGCTGACTTTGATAATGGTACTGAAGTTCCAGGTGTAGGTCCATGGGATACTTATGCCTGTTATAGAACCAAAAGTAATACCTCAGATGAAGAGCCTATTACTGGCTTTTCAAATTTCTGGTTTAATTCTCAATTTTTACCTACAGACAGTGACTATGCACAGAATATTTTAGATTTTGGTAAATTTTTAACCTGGGATTATATAAGCCCCACCTGGTTTTCGAATACTTCACCAGGTCGAGGTTTTCTACATGTCCCTCTGGCCAAACTTGACAGTACTCAGGCTTCAAAGTTAAATACTAAATTAGCGGTTTCTCAATTTACAACCAATGCACCTACTAATTCAGCTTATCCTCTACAAAATGCAGGACTGACTCCTCTGGAAGGTACTTTATATACGGCCAGAGATTATTTTGCTGGAAATCTGTCACAGGCTGATGAAGGCTATACATCATCCTGTTATCCATTACCTGAATCCTGTGGCTATAATTCTGTTATTCTGGTGACGGATGGTTTACCATCGGTTGATCAAAACGGTGCCCTCATAAGCAATGAAGATGTTGCCATAGCGAATGTTGCTACTGCAGCAGGAGCTTTGGCTGATAATGATATTAAAACTTATGTTGTGGGCTTTGCTTTGCCTTATGGTGTCAGTGCAGATAAATTAGACCTTATTGCAGCAGCGGGTGGTACTACTTCAGCATTTAGTGCTAATGATTCCACTACGTTGCAGGTGGCTCTGAAAGCTATTTTTGAAACAATTTCCCTGGAATCCAGCTCTGCGGCTGCTGGTACTGCAAATACCAGCACCTTGGTTGAAGGCAGTAAATTATTTCAGGCAAAATTTAACAGTAATGAATGGAGTGGTGATCTGCTTTCTTATCCCATTAATACTGATAACGGTACATTAGATTCTCCGACAAGCTTTGCTGGTGTTTTAGATAGTCAGAACTGGGATACTGGCAGAGATATCATTACTTATAACCCTGATGCAGTGGATTCTGATGGTAATGCCGACCCTAAAGGAGTTCCTTTTCGTTGGAGTGAACTCAGCTTGGTACAGCAGGGTTATCTAAATGATAATATAGCTTCTGCTGCAATTGATGATGATGGTAATGGTTATAAGCGACTGGAATATATCCGAGGTTCGGATGCCTATGATGGCACAGAGCATGCTTCAGGTTCAGACTCTTATACTATTAGAACTCGGGCTAGTAAGTTAGGTGATATTATTCACTCTGCACCCTATTTTGTTGCAGAACCCTCTAATACTTACCCTTCAAACTTGGAATCAGTTGCTTATAGTAACTTTCGTGAGGTATATGCTAATCGTGCACCAATGGTATATGTTGGTTCTAATGACGGTATGCTACATGCTTTTCGTGCAGAAACTGTCGGGAGTTCTCCGGTCGGCACCGAATTGTTTGCTTATGTACCCAATGAAGTGATTAAGAACCTGAATCAGTTAACGGATTCGAATTATACACTGGATAATAATAAGCATACTTATTTTGTTGATGGAGCCCCTGTTGTTGGTGATGCTTTTTTTAATTCAGCCTGGCATACAGTGCTTATTAGCGGCTTAAATGGTGGCGGACAAAGTATGTTTGCCCTGGATGTTACTGACCCAGATAATTTTGCTGAAGATAATGCAGCCAATATGGTTTTATGGGAGTTTACGGATGCAGACTTAGGGTTTACTTATAGTCAGGCCGCTATTGTTAAAATGAACAATGGAAAATGGGTGGCTGTATTCGGCAATGGTTATAATAATACCCAGACAGATGGTTCTGTCAGTTCAACCGGGCATGCCTATCTTTATATTGTGGATATTGAAACAGGCGATATTATTAAGAAAATTGATACTGGGGTTGGTTCAACAGCAACTCCCAATGGTCTTGCAACACCGGCGCCCATTGATACTAATGGTGATAATCTGGTTGATTATATATATGCTGGAGATCTCCGTGGTAACCTCTGGAAGTTTGATGTTACAGCAACTACAGCTACTCAATGGAAAGTCGCTTATTTATCAGGTACAACACCGCTGCCTATTTTTACAGCTCTGGATGATGATGGTAATGCATTGCCCATTACCATGCGCCCGGAAGTAGGCAGTCATCCAGCAGAAAGTGGTTATATGGTTTATTTTGGAACTGGAAAATACCTTGAAACAGATGATAATGTACTGCCAAATCCAGATAGTACAACGGATAATAATATGTTTTTTGGTATCTGGGATAAAAATGATTCTACCCTGACAGCATTTACAAAAAGTGATTTATTACAACAGGAAATTATTTTTGAATCAAGCTCTGATATCAATGAATTGGATACTACAAATAGTGAAGAAGTTTATACATATGATATCAGAGTGGTTTCTAATAAGGAGATTAACTGGAGTTCACACATGGGCTGGATGCTGGAATTGCCTACCAATGGTGAAAGAATAGTAGAAAATTCAGAACTAAGGAATGGTAATATTATTTTTACAACTTTAATCCCTTCTCTGAATTCCTGTGAAGCCGGCGGTACCAGTTGGTTAATGGAGTTAAACAGTAAAGATGGTAGCCGTATTGAGGTGTTTGATCTTAATGGTGATGGTAAATATGATGATGATTATATGACTATTACCGTGACAGATGAGAATGGGGTTGAGCAGGAGTTATCTGTACCGGTGTCTGGTAAAAAGTCTAAATCTGGGATTTTATCATCACCAGCTATTGTGTCTAAAGACGATAAGGAGTTTAAGTATTCTAGTGGTTCCAAAGGTGATATTGAAGTTACAATAGAGAAGGGTGCAACAGAGAATAAAGGTCGAGTTTCCTGGCAACAGCTTCAGTAGAGATTAATTTAAGAGGAATTATTATGAAAAATAATATTTATAAACTAGTATTAATTGGACTATTGAGCATGTTCTATCTTAGCTCGAATGCTATGACGTTTGAACAAAGTGCGGCTATCGGGAAAGGCGTTGTATCCAGGACAAATTTTAAAAATCATAAGATATCGATAGGTGCTAAATCCTTTAAAATCAGCAACCAATTATCTGAACAGCAGCTTAAGGATATTAAACAGGGTAGTACTGTAAAGTATTATGTGAACGATCATAATACGATTACTTCTATCTGGATTGAGTTATCTCAATAAACATTTATTGCGGGTATAAAAATGTTGAAAAACAACAAGGGTTTTACTTTAATTGAATTAATGATTGTAGTGGTTGTTGTAGCGGTGCTGACTTCAATTGCGCTGCCTTCCTATAGGGAAAGTGTGGCCAAATCAAAACGCTCGGATGCACAGGGTGCCTTATACGGTCTGGCTGCAGCAATGGAACGCTTTTTTACAGAAAATAACACCTATTGCGGCAGTGATGAGGGGGGGACAGTAGGAACATGTATTGCCAATGATGCACCAGGAATTTTTAGTAAACAGGTACCGATTGATGGTGGTACGAAATATTATAATTTGAGAATTACACCGACAACAACCAGTTATACAATTAAAGCCATCAGGACAGGGTCTATGGCTACTGATAAATGCGGGGATTTTACTTTGACCAATACCAATGTGCAGGGGCTGGAAAATAATACTGCTACAGTGGCTGATTGCTGGCGGCGTTAAATAAACCTGCAATTAATGTGTATTGCAGGTTTATTTAAATGTGTACGCTGTTTTTATACAGAAATATTATTTTTTCAACCATTTTGTAATAGCCAGCGCTGCACCGCCAATAGCTAATAGTCCCCATATACTGGGTTCTGGAATTTGTGAAGGAGGAGGTGTCAAAGCAGTAGCCGTGTTAATACAGACCAAACTGATTAAGAGTGCTAAAAAAATTGTTTTCATCTTGATTCCTTTTATTAATTATTTATTACGAAATGCAATCTTCATGCCATTATATATATTTGTTTATAATCAATGGCTTAATAATTTTATTATTTCCCTGTGTAAAAAAAACTGACAGCTATTAATGGTAAATCGTAGTAAAGTTTATAAAGAGTGTAAAGAAGTTTGACACCCCTATTGTTTAAGGTTGCTTCTAAGTGAACAAAGTCATTATTATCGGTGCCGGTATTATCGGCATGCTTACTGCGCGTTTATTAACAAAAACAGGCGTATCCGTAACCATTATTGAGCAGGGCTATGCCGGCAAGGAGTCTTCCTGGGCTGGTGGGGGTATTATCTCTCCCTTATA
>DRNA01000332.1 GCA_011322365.1 Aeromonadales bacterium
AGATCGCCAATACGTTTTTGCTGATCGGAACCTCTGAAATTAAATCGCCCCACATAGGCGCGAGAAGGGGTTTGGTATTGGCCAATTTGCAGAATATCTGAACCGTCAGAAATTTCCTCCCATACGGTTTTGCTATCATCGAGGTGATCCCGACTCTGGTTCACATAAGCTAATTGTACTGTTTCGCCAATGTGTATGCTTCCTCCATCGGCTTTCTCTTCGCCAGTAATTAACCTGAACAAGGTGGTTTTACCAGCACCATTGGGCCCAATGATGCCGACTATTCCACCCTGTGGCAGGGTGAAGCTTAAGTGATCATACAATAATTTGTCGCCGTATTGTTTTTTCAGATCCTGGGCTTGCACAACCACTTCGCCCAATCTGGGGCCTGGTGGGATATACAGTTCCATGGTTTCATTACGTTGTTGAAATTGCTGAGATTGTAGTTCTGAAAAGCGCGCCATGCGTGCTTTTGCCTTGGCCTGACGGCCTTTGGGATTCGATCGGACCCATTCCAGTTCGGCAGCTATGGCTTTTTGATGGGCTTTTTGTTGCTTGGCTTCAGTGGTTATACGAGCTTCTTTCTGTTCCAGCCAGGAGCTGTAATTGCCTTCCCAGGGAATGCCGTGACCACGATCGAGTTCGAGGATCCAGCCGGCGACGTTATCGAGAAAATAACGGTCGTGAGTGACCGCAACTACCGTTCCACTGTAATCGTGTAAAAAGCGTTCCAACCAGGCAATAGATTCGGCATCAAGATGGTTGGTAGGTTCGTCCAGAAGCAACATATCAGGTTTTGAAAGTAATAATCGGCAAAGGGCAACCCGTCTTTTTTCACCACCGGATAAATTTTTTACCTCAGCATCCCAGGGGGGGAGCCGAAGGGCATCTGCAGCAATTTCCAGGGTACGGTCAACTTCCCAGCCACCATTACTATCAATGATATCCTGCAATTCAGCCTGTTCAGCCAGCAGCTTATCAAAATCAGCTTCCGGATCAGCAAAGGCTTCGCTGATTTCGTTGAAACGTTTAAGTACAGACATAATGTCAGCCAGGCCGTCTTCAACATTGCCACGCACATCTTTGGATTCGTCGAGTTCCGGTTCCTGAGACAGATAGCCAATGCTGATATCACTCTGAGGACGGGCTTCTCCTTCGATATCTTTATCAATACCGGCCATTATTTTCAACAATGTTGATTTACCGGAACCATTTAATCCCAGCACACCGATTTTTGCTCCGGGGAAAAACGATAGTGAGATATCCTTTAGAATGGTTCTACCTGGTGGGACGATTTTGCCAACCCGATTCATGGTGTAGATAAATTGTGCCATTTTTATTGCCTGATATTCTAAAAAAACGGTTTTTAACAGATTGCTCTGAAAGTTAAACTGTGATTAAGGTGATAAGTTCAGCTGTAAGTGCGGCCTTTTTTTCACCTTCAATTTCAATGGTATTATGTGTTTTAATAAAATACATGTTACGTCCCCTGGCTTTGAGTTCAATTAATTTAATTCTGCCTCGTACTCTCGAGCCACTTTTAACCGGACTCATAAAACGGATGGCATCCAGGCCGTAATTGATCACAGATTTTGCTTCGACAGGGATGTAACTTGCCGTAAGGTGCATGGGTGATAATAAAGACAGAGTCAAAAATCCATGAGAAATTGTCTTTTCATAGGGGCTTTCTTCCTCACAACGATGAGGATCAACATGAATCCACTGATGATCATTAGTACATTCTGCAAAGGCATTAATACGATTTTGATCAATTAAAAACCACTCACTTAAACCAATTTCCTGACCTTCGAGTTTAGCCAGTTCTTTTACAGATAATTTTTTCTGTGACATAAATAAAATGTTAGATCATTACATAAAGCATGATTGTAACACTTTAGAGCATGATTATTGAATGAAATTTACCAGGAAATATCACGAGGAGACCAATGTTTTATCATCTCAATAAAACCTTTGGCATTCACAGGCTGAGAGAAAAGATGGCCTGTTGCGCTGTGGCAACCGTTTTCTTTTAACCAATTGGCCTGAAATTCAGTTTGAACTCCATTGGCAAGACAATTTAAATTCATGTTATTAGCAATATGTATCAGCCCCTTGACTACTTCCTGATTGGCTTTACTATTCTCAAGATCACCAATAAGTTGTTGAGAAATTTTAACCGAAGACAGTATATTTTCTTTTAGCCAGGTAATGCTGGTTTCAGTTGAACCAAAGTTAGAAAGCGAAAGTTGACAATTCATCATTCTAAGTTTATCTAAATTTGTTTTCGAGGTTACTCCTTTATGCCAGTTCTTACTATCTTTTAGAATCAGTTCAATTTTATCAGGGGAAATTGCAGCATTTAACAGGTGCTGTTCAAGCTTGTCTGCAAATCCTGACTGCTTTAGCTGTTCTATAGAAATATGTAACCCAAAATTATGATTTCCGAGCAAATCTTTCCAGTCATGCAATGTTTTAAACAGTGTTTGAATGACCCACTTTCCTATTGGAAAAATTAAACCGGTTTTTTCAGCAATAGGTAAGAAATTATTGGGGGGAATGACACCTCTACGTGGACTGTTCCATCGTAAACTTGTTTCAATGGTATCAATGTTTCCTGTGGCCAGATGTATTCTTGGTTGAAAAAATAATTCCAGTTCATTATTGCTAATAGCATGGCGTAATTCTATGTCCAGCTGTTGGCTAATGCTAGAACGTGAACGAATAATTTCATTAAATTTCTGGATGCCATCACCTGAATTTTGCTTTATCTGATTTAACGCTGCATGGGAATTTGCAAATAATTCGTTAGCCAGTTTTCCGTGTTCAGGATAAAAGGCAAAACCGCAACTGGTTGTGATAATGATTTCGTGTCCGGAGAGATTATAAGGTTTAGTTAGAGTTAATCTTAACTGAGTAAGGTAACTGGATATACTGGAATCATTAATGTTTTCTTTCAGGATGACAAAGTCATCACCTCCAAATCTTGACAGAGCATCTGTTGACTGAGATATTTTTTCTAATCGTTTTGCAAATGCAATTAGTAATTTATCACCGATATCCAGACCAAAATGTTCGTTAATAAACTTGAAGCCATCAATGCTAATGAAAATTATAGCAAAATTTAGATGTTTGTTATTTTCTCGCTGATTGATTATATTTTCAGTAACCTGTAAAAAATGAGTGTAATTTAAAAGTCCGGTTAGCCGATCATTTTTAATCAGATTTCGTAGTTTTTTCTCAGTTGATTTTCGATGACTGATATCCGAAAAGACACCGATATAATGAGTAATACTTCCTTCCTCATCTCTGATGCTGTCTATGTTTAGCTGTTGCTGGTAATCCTTACCTTCCGCGGTGATGTCCCATATTTCACCCTGCCACCTGCCTTCAGTACGCAAATATTGTTTTACATGATTTTCAAAATTTAAATTCTGATTGCCGATATTTCTGAAATGGAATTCTGACTGATAGAGTTCTTCCCTGGATAATCCGGAAAGGTTAAGGAAGGATTCATTGACAAAAACAAAGTTAAAGTTTTCATCTGTAATCCATATGCCATCTGTTGTTTTCTCTAATGATTTTGCAATAATTTTCAACCTTTCTTCAGTACTTTTGATGTTGTTTATATTTTCAAGCGTTCCAGACATTCTTATGGGATTTCCCAATGCGTCCCATTCAACTATTTTTCCTTTATCTAATACCCAAACCCAATGACCATCGGTATCTTTTATACGATAGTTACACTCAAAAATTGGGCTGCGGTTAGTCCGATGTAACAGGTAAGCATGATTGACACGATGAACGTCTTTTTCATGAATATAATCCATAAGCGCGTTACGACTAGCATTGAGGAGATTCTTTGGAAGTGTTAATAAGTCGAGTTCATTAGAGCTGACAACCTCACCGGTAATCATATCCCAATCCCATAGTTCATTTCCGCTACCCCATAAAGAGAGTAATAACCGTTGTTCTTTCTTTTTCAGCTCCTGGTCATACTGCTCATTGAGTTCCTCCCGCTGACGATATTCCCATGCAAGATAGGTAAATAAAGCAAAAATTAACAGACTGTAAAGTGTAAAAGCCCAGTTACTGGCCCAGGGTGATGTTTCAATTTTAATTTTCAGAGAACGTCCCTGTTCATTCCATAGACCGGCATTGTTAGCTGCAATGACTTTCAGACGGTATTCTCCTGCTGGGATATTGGTATAGGTGGCAAAGCGTTGACTGGCATTGGCTTCAATCCAGTCTTTATCGAATCCCTGTAGACGGTATTTATATTTATTACTGGCCGGATCCTGAAAGTCGAGCCCGGCAAATTCAATGGTAAACATATTTTGGTCGTGGGGTATTGTCAATTTGAATGATAGTGTAATGGATTGCTTGAGTAGACTATTTTCTCCGGGTTTTATGGTTTTGTTATTTAGTCTGAACTTGGTAAAAGCCACTGGAATTTTGTAGGGATTTAATTTGATATTGTCTGGATTGAAATATCTGAGTCCATAGGCACTACCAAAGTAGATATCTCCCTGGCTATTTTTATATTGAGAACCAATAAAATAGATATCATCGGTTTCATAATATGCCATGTGACCTGAGTTATTTAAAGAGGTGATACCATGGGTAGTTCCAATCCAGATATTACCATCGTCACCTTCAACTATCCCAGCAATAGCATCTGAAGATAAACCGTCTGCTGTGGAGATATAATCGATTTTAGAGACGGTCCTGGTATTTTTGTTAAAATGAAATCGGTTGATTCCTCCTCCCTGAGTGCCAATCCATAAAGTCTGGTTATTATCAAGCATAAGTGCTGAAATATTGTTGTGCGTCAGATTATGTGGCGTAGTTCCGGGTGTGTTACTGGCACTGTAATTGTAATGTGTAAATTTATGAGTCTGTGTATTGAGGAAATTTAAACCTCCACCCTCTGTACCAAACCAGATCCCAAAGGGCGGATCGGCTAGAATTACGGATACATTGTTGTGGCTAATAGAATTGTCATCGGCAGGATTATGACGATAACTTTTAAATTTATCTGAACCATAGGCTAAAAAACAGGCCCCACCGCCTCGTGTACCAATCCATAATCCCTGGTTATCACTGCTGAGGTTTAAAATCAGATTTCCACACAGACTATTTATATCGCCTTTTCCGGGCATGAAATGTTTAAAGTTATCCGTTGCAGGCTGAAACAGATCCAGTCCATTGGTAGAGCCTATCCATAGATTGTTTTTTTTGTCTACGTGAAGTTGTCTAATGTAGCCACCAGTTAAACTTTTCTTCTGTTTTTCGAGATGTTGGTAGTGACGAATTTTTTTTCCACTGGCAGAAAATTTTTCTATTCCATTTTTCCATTCGGCCACCCATAAATCATTTTGATATTGTGTTACTGCTGGAATTACGTTTCCTGAAAGGGTTTCCTCATTATTTCCCTGACTTAGTTTATGAAAACCATTTTCCATAAGGTTTACTTTAAATAATCCATCTGTCCATGTGCCAATCCATAAATTTTCAGAGCGATCCAGGAAAAGGGATTTAATCAAACGGTTACCAGGGCCTTCACCTTTTCTGGCATTTGGCATAAAGGGATGAACCTTGCCTGATTTCAAAAGGTACAAACCAGAATTGGTGCCTATCCATAAGCCATTTTTTTTATCTTTTAGCAGAGTATGTATGAAAGAATCTGCAATGTCTGGACCAGGTGAGAAAGAGTGCTGCTTTTTGTTAAATTTCCAAAGACCATCACCAAATGTTCCTATCCATAAATAATCTTTATCTGCTGCCAGGATACTGTTTATGCCTGATTTAAATGGAACGGGAAATGATTTGATGATTTTTTCATCAGGGAGATAAAATTGTAAACCTGACTCCCCCTGATTACTGATATAGTTCGTGCCGGAACCAATCCAGATCCCTGTATCAGCTTCGTCATGAAATAAAACGTTGATAAAATTATTTTGTGAAAGAGGTGAGCTGTTAATGGGTGAAATTTTATTGTTACTCTTTTGATATTGAAATAAGCCTGAGCCAGCAGTACCTATAATTATCTGATCTTTTTTATAGGGTAAAATAGCAGAAACTACAATTTCCTTATTATTAGCAGATTCAATGGTGTGGTTATCAAAAGTTTCTGTCAAAGGTTCATAATGGGTAAAACCGGTTCGAGTGGCAAGCCATAGAGAATGATCTTTATTCAGATTAATCTGCCAGATGAAATTATCCATCAACGAAGAAGGGTCATTGAAATTTTTTCTATAGGTTAAAAAGGAATATCCATCAAATCGACTTAAACCATCCTGACTTGCTAACCAGATAAAACCTAACTGATCCTGCTTAATATCGGTTATAGTAATAAATTCAAGCCCTGATTTCTGATCAAAATGCTGAATTTTCAGGTTATCCACTTGCCTGGCATAAATCAGTACTGGCCAGTTAACGAGCACAAATAACAGGATGGTAATGTAAGGCTTTAATGTATTAATCAATATCTTGGAAAAAGCTTGTATTAAGTGATTTAATCATAGTCCAGTTATCGATATTTGGTTGATAATTTCTTCTTTAGATGAGCACGTATTTACTGATTTTGCTACATTTCAAGATTGGTCCAGATGGTTGTCTTGCTCATATTTGTGTAGAATCAGTCTTTATTGGATATAAAATCTAAAATAATCAGTTAGTTACTTGAATTATTTGAAACTTCATACCATTATTAAGTCAATTTAGCAGTAGTATGGTGTGTGCCAGAATCAGGGATTAAAAAATATGGATGAAAAGAGTTCAAAGCTTTCAGTGGTTTGTTGTGCCGGATCAAAAGATAAACTTGACCGCCTGGAGCGTTGGCTTGCTGGTTCCAACACGGATGTGAGTCGTACACTGTCTTCGTATGAATTGCTGTACAGCGTTAGTAAAACCTCTCCTTCACTCATTATTATGTCATCCGAAGCTCATGACCTGCCAGTTGATAGAATTGTTCATGAAATATTGGACATGACATTACATACACATATTGTTTTACTGGTTGCACCTTCTCGCCTCGAACAATTTAATTTTTTATCTACAACTACTTCACGTTTATCAGTGATTGTGGAAGATCCTCAGGGACAATTTGTTGGGCGTATTTTAGGATTAATTCGAAAACAAAATGACTGGCAGACAGATATTCGACCATTAAATACAGATATTATTCGGGGCATATTAGAAATTTTGCCCGAAGCTGTCATGGTGCTTGATGACAATTTACAGATCCGATTGACCAATCAAAAGCTGGTTGAACTGTTTGATGCAACGCAGCCGAATCTGATCGGTACCTCTTTAATGGATTTAATCTGTGACAGTATCCACGATGAAGTCAGCAAACAGTTAAAGACTTCGTTTCAACGAGGCATCGCTACAGATGCAACGGATAAAATTGAATTATTACTTAAAAACTCTGTTGGAGACGTCTTGCCCTGCCGAGGAAGTTATCATATTGCGAACATTAAACAGCTGGATCTGTTGATTTTAACCCTGAGGGATGAAAGTACGGAGATTTCAAATGAGGCTGATCGGACCTTTCAGGAAAGATTTGAAAAACTTGTCATGGATTTATCTACAGATATTTTAGGAGGTTCTGTCAGAAAATTACCCGTCATCATGCTTTCAGGATTAAAGAAATTGTCTATTTATCTGGACTATCACTGTATACAGGTGATTGCTATTTCTTCTTACTTATCAACCTTTCAGCAGTTCTTATGCTGGCCACAGAAAAAGCTGTCTCCATCAGATTTTGACCCGTTGTGGCTGAAAAAAGAAGTATTTGGGCAGGGGGCTTTGAATATTGCAGATACTCAATCGTTACCCCTTGATGCCATGGAAGAATTTGACTGGTTGCGGGGGTTACGCATGAACTCCTTTATCGCTGTTCCGGTAAATGCAGAAGATAAAAGTGCTGGGATGCTCATTGCTTGCCGCAAGCGCAGTAGTAGTTGGGATGCTGCCGATATTTCTCGCTTACAAAGTATCGCAAAACTCATTAGTAGTATGCTGTTGAGGCTTGGGGAACTGAAGAATTTTCGAAAAACGGAAAAAGAGCTGGTTAATGTTAATAAGCGGCTGACTCATCTGGCCCGAAAGGATGCACTTACCGGCTTATCTAACCGTAGACAGTTTGATCAGACACTCTCGCGTGAGATCCGGCGAGCAGCCAGGCAGAGAAGTGCATTATCATTAATTATGGGTGATATCGATTATTTTAAACCCTACAACGATGAGTTAGGCCATGTAGCAGGGGATAAGTGTCTGAAAGGCATCGGCACAACAATTGATGCTGTGTTTCAACGAGCCGGTGATTTGACTGCGCGTTATGGGGGGGAAGAATTTGCCGTTATACTGCCCGGATCTGACCGAGAAGCAGTAATTAAGGAAGCTTCACGACTGCAACAGGCAATAGAGGAATTAAATATTGCACACCCTAAATCTAAAGTTTCTTCCAGAGTTAGTATAAGTCTGGGACTGGCAACCATTGAAAATAGCCTGATTGATATGTCAGAATTTATAAAAAATGCAGATACAGCACTTTATGCCGCAAAAAAATCTGGTAGAAATACTACTGTTCACTTTGATGATATTGACGTATCAGTTAAAGAAAGTGACAATGGAAAGTAATTTGAACAAGATACTAAAACTTCTTAGAGGTGATCTGGGTATACAGTATTTAAAATGTTATTATGTGTATCCATAGGCAAAGGGTATAGTTTTTCGGACTAAATCCAGGATATCGACAACGAGTTCACATAAAAAAGGGAATATTATGTCAAAAATAATGGTAGTTGATGATGATGATTCAATTCTTCGTCTCATCAGTGAAATCATGCGGAAGGAAGGTTATGACGTTTTACAGGCAGTAGACGGCGAAGAAGCCTTTGCACTTTTTCAACAACAACCCTGTGACCTGGTGATAACAGATTTACTTATGCCCAATAAAGAAGGTCTGGAATTAATCCAGGAGTTGAGAGGTATTAAACCTTCCTTAAAAATTATCGCCTATTCTGGTGGGGGGCAACTGGAGCCTGATGATTATCTGGATTTTGCCAGGGGCGTTGGTGCGGACAGAGTATTTAGTAAACCCATTTCAATTATTGAATTGAAGCAGGCCGTCTCTCAACTGCTATCTGAAGTAGAATAACTCTCTGAAATTAATGGAAATTTATAAACCCCGTGGATTCTGATAGCGAATAGTAAACCAGAATCTACTGCCTTTCCCGACTTCACTGCTCAATCCCATCTCACCACCCATTAACTCGGTTAGCTGTTTGGAAACGATCAGCCTTAATCGCCCTGCAAAACTACTGGTGGTTAATTTTGAATGGGGGTCCAGAGATTCAAATACAGCTTCCTGAGCTGGTTTGGGAATGCCTATTCCCGTATCAGTGACGGTATAACGGATAAATTGTCTGCCCTTTTCATAGATCATATCCACATAGACACCAATGGTGCCTTCCTTGGTAAAACGGATGGCATTGCCGGCCAGATTGTATAAAATCTGATGTATTCTCTGGCGGTCACCATAGCAACTTTCAGGAACACGATCATGAATATGCCATTCCATAGATAATTCTTTAGAATCCGCATGAGGTTCAAGTTCCTTGACCAGCTCACGTATTAATACTTCAATATCAAAGTCGGCCATAAAGAGTTTTAACAAACCGGCATCCAGTTTGGAGAAATCTAATACGTTTTCAATATTACTCGACATCATCTGATGACTTCTGGTAGCAATTTCCACCACTTCAGCAGGTTCATCGGGGAGTTTGGATTCAACCAGTAACTTTAACATGCTGGAGACACTTTTCATTGGGGAAGTTATCTCATCACCCATACGTGAAAGGAAACCGGACTTAACTTTAGGCGCATGTTGTAGACGATTTTTCTCACCCCTGATCTGCTTGATATTTCGCCGAAATGATTGATTACTGTGTTCAATTTTGGATAACTGATTTTGCAATGTTTCATTTTTAAAGCGTAGTTTTTCTACTTCTGAGGCGATGCTATTAGCAACTGTTTTTTCGGCACCTTTCAATGGTAA
>DRNA01000333.1 GCA_011322365.1 Aeromonadales bacterium
GGTGCATTCCCCTGTATGGGCTTTATTTCAAAAGATGAGTATCTTAACGCTCTAACTGAACTGGATATTCACTGGGAGCAATCCGGGCAGGTAACAGGTTCCCCATTAACTCAATAATTGAGCTATATTTGAAGCAGTTTCGGTTAAATTTATAGATGAATTGAACAGGAAATTTCACAAGAGCAATATGAGCGCTTAAATATCTTTTAAATCAAATAGTTACATCTCAGATAAAATCCACTAAAAAGCCCCTTTTTTACATAGATTTATGCTACAATGCTCGCCTTTAAAAGCTCTGGTTTTCACCAGAAATTAATACAACCAAACGACACGTTTTATAACATCAGAATTGACTCAAAAAATGTAAATAACCCTGCTTTTCATATGCCTTGGAATAGTATATTTCAGCTAAGTATTGAAATGGGTATAACGGGTTCTGATGGTAAAAGATGTGTTGAATGTTGTTGATCAATAATAATGAGTTTTAAAATAAGGATTAATTCAGTTTATGAGTGACATGGGTAAAGAAATCGTACCGGTTAGCATTGAACATGAAATGAAAACCTCCTATCTCGACTATGCAATGAGCGTTATTGTGGGTCGGGCCCTACCAGATATTCGAGATGGTCTGAAACCTGTACACCGACGTGTGCTGTTTGCCATGAATGATCTGAGTAATCATTATAATAAGCCTTATAAAAAGTCCGCTCGTGTGGTGGGTGATGTGATAGGTAAGTATCACCCTCACGGTGATACCGCTGTCTACGACACCATGGTACGTATGGCACAGCCATTTTCCCTGCGTTATATGCTGGTTGATGGCCAGGGTAACTTTGGATCGGTTGATGGCGATTCTCCGGCGGCTATGCGATATACTGAAGTGCGTATGCACCGTATGGCGCATGAACTGCTCGCTGATCTGGACAAGGAAACGGTCAATTTTGTCGATAACTATGATGGTTCCGAGTCAGAACCCACTGTGTTACCTGCGAGGATTCCCAATCTGTTAATCAATGGCTCATCCGGTATTGCCGTTGGTATGGCGACCAATATTCCGCCACATAATATCACCGAGGTGATCAATGGCTGCCTGGCGCTTATGGATAACCCGGATATCACTGTTGATGAATTAATGACATATATTCCCGGACCGGATTTCCCTACCGCTGCCTTTATTAACGGTCGCAAAGGTATTGTTGATGCCTATAAAACCGGCCGTGGCAAAATTTATCTGCGTGCCCGTAGTCATTTCGAAGAAATTGCCGGAACCACACAGGGTCGACAGCAGATTGTAGTGGATGAACTGCCGTATCAGGTCAATAAAGCACGGCTACTGGAAAAAATTGCTGAACTGGTCAAAGAGAAAAAAATTGAAGGTATCAGCGCCCTACGTGATGAATCAGATAAAGATGGTATGAGGATGGTGATTGAACTTCGCCGTGGTGAAGTGCCTGAAGTGATTTTAAATAACCTCTATGCACAAACTCAATTGCAAACCGTATTTGGCATCAATATGGTGGCTCTACAAAATGGTCAACCGGGGCTATTTAACCTGTTTCAGATGTTGGATGCTTTTATCAATCATCGTCGTGAAGTAGTGACAAGACGCACTATCTATGAATTACGTAAAGCACGGGAAAAAGCCCATGTACTCGAAGGCCTGGCTATTGCACTGGCAAATATTGATGAAGTGATTGATCTTATCAAAAAATCACCATCGCCGGCTGAAGCCAAAAAGCAATTGTTGGCTAAAAACTGGAGTCTGGGTGATGTTTCCGAGATGTTGGAACGTGCCGGCGCCGATGCCTGTCGTCCTGATGGGCTGGGCAAAGAATTTGGTGTGGTTGACAAAAGCTATCGATTATCCATGGAGCAGGCTCAGGCGATTCTTGAATTACGTTTACATCGTTTAACCGGCCTGGAACACGATAAAATCTTAAATGATTACCGCGCGTTAATTGATGTGATTGCCGAATTGATGCTTATTTTGAGTTCAAAAACCCGATTAATGGAAGTTATCCGTGAAGAACTGGAAGAGGTACAGCAAAAATATGGTGATGATAGACGTTCAGAAATACTGGATAGCAAACTGGATCTTACCCTGGAAGATCTCATTACCGAACAGGATGTGGTGGTAACCTTATCTCACGAAGGTTATTGTAAATATCAGCCGTTACAGGATTATCAGGCACAGCGTCGCGGTGGTCGAGGGAAATCAGCAACCAAGATGAAAGAACAAGATTTTATCGAACGTCTGCTGGTAGCAAGTACTCACGATACTATCCTCTGTTTCTCCGATAAAGGTAAAGTTTACTGGCTCAAAGTTTACGAGTTACCAGAAGCGGGAAGAGGGGCCAGAGGTAAACCGATTGTTAATCTGTTACCGCTGGATGATGATGAAAAAATAGCCTTTATTTTACCGGTAAGAGATTATCGGGACGACCAATATGTGTTTATGGCCTACTCAACCGGGGTGGTAAAGAAAACACCATTAATTGATTTTTCTCGCCCACGGGCTAATGGCATTATTGCCACTAATCTTCAACCGGGTGAGTGCCTCATTGGTGTTAATCTGACCGATGGTAATAATGATGTCATGCTGTTTAGTAACAGCGGCAAAGCCATCCGCTTCCATGAAGATCAGGTTCGCTCTATGGGTCGTACTGCACGTGGTGTTCGTGGAATGAAGCTTAAGGGTGATGATAAACTGATTTCATTGTTGGTGGTTGAAGATGACGCCCAGGTATTGGTAGCCAGTGAAAATGGCTATGGAAAACGTACTGCCATGTCCGATTTCCCAGTTCGTGGTCGGGGTGGTCAGGGCGTTATTGCCATTCAAACCTCCGATAGAAATGGTGACGTAGTCCGGGCTATTCCTGTCATTGAAGGGGATGAGTTTATGTTGATCACTAACGGTGCGACTCTGATCCGTTCTCGAGTTGATGAAGTTCGTGTTATGGGAAGAAATACTCAGGGTGTTACCTTGATCAAACTCTCCAAAGGCGAACTGTTAGCTGGCATGCAACGTATTGAAGAACTACCGGATATTGAGCCTCCTGAGGGTACATCTGAGGAGGATTCTGAGGCAGAAGCAGCAGAAACAAAAGCTGAATCTGCTTCAGAAGGTAATGACAGTGCTACAAACCCAGACGCTGACAACTCCGAAGCTGACAATAATGACACTGAAGAGTCACCGGACGTCTGATCAGTAGTACTATCTACAAATCTCAGCTGACAGTCTGCTGTGCTGACTGTCAGCTGAAGTTGATATAAAAAGGTTTGTTCTATGCAGCCGTTAAATAGCTATAATTTTAGTTCCGGCCCCGCCATGTTGCCCCATGAGGTGATGTTGGAAATACAGCGTGATCTATTGAACTGGCAAGGCCTGCAGCGCTCTGTCATGGAGATTTCTCATCGTAGCAAGCCCTTTGATGACATGATCAAACAGGCTGAGCATGATTTTCGCGAGTTACTGGATCTCCCGGCAAATTATCAGGTACTGTTTGTCCATGGCAGTGCCAGCCATCAGTTTGCTATGATCCCGATGAATATTTATGGCAAGGGAATAGTCGATTATATTGATACCGGCACCTGGTCACATAAAGCAGTACAGGAAGCGGAAAAATTTACCAAAGTTAATAAAATTAATGGGTTAAAAAAGGATGAAGCAGGAAGAACCCAGCTCATTGATAGTAAAGAATGGGTATTATCTAGCGATGCAGATTATCTGTTTTATACGCCGAATGAGACTATTGGTGGTGTACAGTTTGCTGATGTTCCAGATAGCCGTAGCCTCTATGGGAAAGACGTACCGCTCATAGCCGATATGTCTTCGTGTATATTATCCCGGCCAGTTGATGTGAGTCGTTTTGGTTTAATCTTTGCTGGGGCGCAAAAGAATATTGGTACTGCCGGGCTTACCATGGTCATCATCAGAGATGACCTCATTCGTCGGGTAGATGAATCTGTCCCCACCTTAATGCAATACAAAACCTATGCCGATTATGGTTCTTTATATAATACCCCTCCAGTTTTTCCGGTGTATGTTGCCGGGCTGGTATTTGCCTGGGTTAAAAAACAGGGTAGTTTGCAAGCAATGGCCGAAATAAACCAGAGAAAAGCTGAAAAGCTCTATCAATGTATTGATACTCTGGACTTTTATTCCAGTCCTATAGCCCCGGACAGTCGCTCTGTCATGAATGTACCATTTCTGTTAGCAGAGGATAGCTTTAATAAACAATTTCTTCAACAGGCTGAATCTAAAGGGCTTTATGCGCTTAATGGTCACAGAAGTGTCGGCGGTATGCGAGCCAGTATTTATAATGCTATGCCAGAAGCGGGCATAGATGCACTAACCTCTTTTTTAGGTGAATTTGCAACAACAGCAACTGCATAACGGTTTATTCGAGCATTTAGCCAAAATACAGGGTAATTTTTCAGGAATTGACTGAATGGTTACAAAAAGCATATATCAGGAGATAGCAAATGAGTTGTGATTTGAATTTACTTGCCAATAAAGGCATTCGTTCGTTACATCCTTACCAGCCCGGTAAGCCCATCAGTGAGCTTGAACGGGAATTGGGGATCAGCAATATTGTTAAACTGGCCAGTAACGAAAATCCACTAGGCTGTAGTCATCTGGCAATTGAAGCGATGCAGCGCGAAATGAATGACATTGCGCGCTATCCCGATGCAAATGGTTATTATCTAAAAGAAGCTATTAGTCATAAATTGGCGATTGAGATGGAGCAGATCACCCTGGGAAACGGATCAAACGATGTGCTTAATCTGATTGCCCGAACCTTTGCCGGGCCAGGTTCTGAAGTGATGTTTTCACAACATGCTTTTGTGGTCTACCCCATTGCAGCTAAAGCAGTGGAAGCAGATTCTGTGGTAGTGCCTGCAAAAAATTATGCCCATGATCTTGAAGCTATGGGCGATGCTATTACCGATAAAACCCGACTGATTTTTATTGCTAACCCCAATAATCCAACAGGAACCTGTGAAAATACTGAAAGTCTGCGCGCTTTTATGCAACGTGTTCCTGAAAATGTCATCGTGGTAATGGACGAAGCCTATTATGAATATGTTGATGATGCTGATTATCCACAGACAATTAACTGGCTCAATGAATTTAACAATATGATTATCACCAGAACATTCTCAAAAGCCTATGGCCTGGCAGGGGCACGTATAGGCTACAGTATCAGCCATAAAGATATCGCTGGCCTGCTAAACCGTATTCGAGAACCTTTTAATGTCAATAGTTTTGCTATGGCAGGTGCTACGGCGGCTTTAAAGGATGTGGATTTTTTACAACAGGCAGTTGATTTAAATCGTCGGGGCATGGACTATCTCACCGCACAGCTGGATGAAATGGGATTTGTTTACATCCCCTCAAAAGGCAATTTTCTTACGGTGGAAGTGGGTAACAATGCGGCCAGTATTTATGAAAAATTATTGCATCAGGGAGTGATAGTGCGTCCGGTAGCCAATTATGAAATGCCCGGTCATTTACGAGTTAGCATTGGTTTAATGGAAGAAAATCAACGATTTATCAGTGCCTTGAAAAAAGTGACAGGGAGATAAAATGGATGCTGAAAAAATAGCAGTGATTACCGTAGATGGCCCGGGTGGCGTGGGGAAAGGGACTGTATCCAAATTTCTTGCGAGCAAATTAGGCTGGCATTTACTGGATTCAGGTGCGATATATCGTGTGCTGGCGTTGGCGGCTAAAAGGCATCAGGTGGCACTGGATAATGAGGAAGCTCTGGTTGCTCTGGCAGGCCATCTGGATGTTCAGTTTGTCGCAGAAAAAGATGCAGAATTGATTTCAGTAGTACTGGAAAGTGAAGTGGTAGACGATGATTTACGCACCGAAGAAACCGGAAAATCAGCCTCACTTATTGCGGTATTACCACGAGTGCGGGAAGCGCTGTTACGGCGGCAACGATCCTTTAAAGAACCCCCGGGTTTAGTGGCTGATGGACGTGATATGGGAACGGTAGTTTTCCCTGATGCCCAGTTAAAAATCTTTCTGGATGCCAGTGCCGAAGAAAGGGCTCAAAGACGACTTAAGCAGTTGAAAAAGAAGGGTATTGATGCTAGAATTCGCGCCCTCTTAAAAGACATCCATGAACGTGATGAGCGTGATCGGAATCGTCTGGTGGCTCCACTGGTGCCTGCCGAGGATGCGATAGTTATTGATACAACTGATCTTAGTGTTACGCAAGTTATTGATTGTATTGTAGAAAAAGTCAATGAAATTTGGCCCGATGCAATAAAATCAACCCACTAATAACCTGTATGATTAATTTCTAGAGTGTAGTTGTAAGACTGAAATAAAGGCGGATCTGCCCAGGGATGAATTGGTGGATTTAATAATGGCAACCCATTTGCATCAGGATGATCAGATGAACCGAAACGGGTCGAATGTTCGACCAATACTTTAAAATGATAACTTTTCCATTATTTGAGCATATTCAGAGCTTTTTTTTCAGGCTTTCTGTTCAGGCTTTCTATTCAGGTAAAGGGGAAAAGCAAACCTTATTTTTAAAGTACTCAATTAACTTAGGTAAATACAATGAGCGAAAGCTTCGCGGAACTTTTTGAAGAAAGTTTAAAAGAAATCGTCATGCAACCCGGTAAAATTGTACAGGGTACTGTTGTGGCAATCGATAGTGAGACAGTAACCGTTGATGCGGGTCTTAAATCTGAAGGTGTTATTCCTCTCGAGCAGTTTAAAAATGAAGCAACTGGTGAGCTGGAAGTTAACGTTGGAGATACCGTCCATGTGGCTCTGGAAGCAGTGGAAGATGGCTTTGGTGAAACAAAACTCTCTCGTGAGAGAGCCAAGCGTCTTGAAAGCTGGATTGATCTGGAAAAAGCATTTGAAGGTGAAGAAACTGTCACAGGAATGATTACCGGAAAAGTCAAAGGTGGCTTTACCGTAGATGTGAAAGGTATCCGTGCGTTTTTACCTGGCTCTCTGGTTGATGTCCGTCCTGTACGTGACACTACGCATCTGGAAGGCAAAGAATTAGAATTTAAAGTAATCAAACTGGACCAAAAGCGAAACAACGTTGTAGTTTCACGACGTAGTGTTATCGAGAAAGAATCAAGTGCAGAGCGTGATACTCTGCTTGAAAATCTTGAAGAAGGTCAAACCGTTAAAGGTATCGTTAAAAACCTTACTGATTACGGTGCATTTGTTGATCTCGGTGGTGTTGATGGCTTGTTGCACATTACTGATATGGCATGGAAACGTGTTAAACATCCCGGTGATGTGGTTCAGGTGGGTGATGAAATTGATGTTAAAGTTCTCAAATATGATCCGGAGCGTACCCGTGTGTCGCTTGGTCTGAAACAACTCGGTGAAGATCCCTGGGTTGATATCGAAGGCCGTTATCCTGAAGGTGCAAGAATTAAAGGCCGCGTAAGCAATCTAACCGACTACGGCTGTTTTGTTGAAGTTGAAGAAGGTGTTGAAGGTCTGGTTCACGTTTCTGAAATGGATTGGACCAACAAAAATATTCATCCTAGTAAAGTGGTTAGCCTGGGTGATGAAGTTGAAGTTATGGTTCTGGACATTGACGGTGAACGTAGACGTATTTCACTGGGTATCAAACAATGCATACCTAACCCCTGGAATGAATTCTCAGCCACTTTCAAAAAAGGTGATACCGTAAAAGGTGTGATTAAATCCATCACTGATTTTGGTGTGTTTATAGGCCTTGACGGTGGTATAGATGGTCTGGTTCATCTGTCCGATCTGTCCTGGAACCTGCCAGGTGAAGAAGCCGTAAGAGACTTCAAAAAAGGTCAGGAAGTTGAAGCCGTGGTTTTATCGGTCGATCCCGAAAGAGAGCGTATCTCCTTAGGAATCAAACAACTCGATAGTGATCCGGTAACCGATTATATAGCAGCACATCCTAAGGGAACGATTGTCACAGGCAAGATTGTTGAAGTAGATGCTAAAGCTGCTACAGTCGAACTTGCTGACGATGTTACCGCTCAGCTTAGAGCTTCTGAAATAAGTGCCGAACGTGTAGAAGATGCACGTCAGGTATTGAAAGAGGGAGAAGAAGTTGAAGCAAAAATTACTAATATCGATCGTAAAAATCGCACCATTCAGTTATCAATAAAGGCTAAAGATATTGCTGAAGAGCAAGCGGCAGTTAAAGAGTTCAGTAAATCTGAATCTTCATCAGCCACTTTAGGTGATTTACTGAAAGAAAAGATGGATTCCTGATTTATCTTTTATATAAAAAACCCGTATTTTTACGGGTTTTTTTATATCTGAAAAATATAAAATTGGCTTATTTCAAACCTCAGGATTATTCATTGTTTCTGGTGCTGGATCCTCTTGCTGTTTATTCGAGCATAGGCATACGCCGCTATGGCAAGAACAATATAGAGTAAAAGAATAAACAGCATTTGCAAGGGTTCATGTTTAAATTCATAATAGAAAATAAAAATGGTACCAGCCAGTAAACTGAAAAAAGCAATAACAGTGACCATCATGGAGGACTCGGTTTTGTCTCGGATAACAAAATTTGCATAGGCCATTAATAAGGAGACTACCAGAAAAGTGATACTACCAAACTCAAGAATTAATTTTAAACCACCAATCAGTATTAAAAAGGAAGCAAAAGCAGACATCGTCATAATGGCATAAACAGGAATGGATCGTTTTCGCTGGGCCAGTTTTTCTGGAAAATAGCCATCATCCGCTATAACTGCCATCTGTCGGGAAGAGCCAAAAACTGTACCACTGATGGCACTGCTGGTGGCTAAAACAGCCCCTACAATAACCAGATCACCAGCCCAATGCCCCAGAGCATCACGAGCACCTGATGCCAAAGCATATTCCTTATTTTTTATAATTTCATCCAGGGGGATAGCCAGGATGGCGCCAAGAGAAATGATGATATAAATAGCGGCCACCAGAAAAATTGCACTATAGATTGCCCGAGGGATATTTTTTTTAGGATTGGGCATCTCATTTGTGGCATTGATCACCAGTTGAAAACCTTCATAAGCAACAAATGTTAACGAAGCGACCATAAGAATATTCATGGTCTGAATGTTCTCAACGTCATTTAATAAAACCGGGAGCGGCGTATCCGAATTTACAATTAACATCACAGAAATAAGGAACAGGATGATCATTTTGGTATAGACCATATAATCTTCAATTTTTCCCATGCCTTTGACACTCCAGACATTAATCAGAGTGAATACGCTGATAATACCTACCGCAACCAGTTTTCGCATCCACTCTACATTATTAAAAGCTGATGCGCTTAAAGCATAGGAAGAAAAGGTATAGGCATATAATGCCATGGTGCTGATATAACCAAATATAACATACCAGCCAATTAACGAAGCGGCAAAAGGGGATTTAGGAAAGGTCTTTTTGTAGAAGGAATAAGTCGCACCTTCATCCAGATAATAAACCCCTAATTTCACATAAGAATAGGCTGCAAAACC
>DRNA01000334.1 GCA_011322365.1 Aeromonadales bacterium
ACGGCACTATCTAACTGAAAGCAGGGCTTTATTCTTTCCTTGATACTGGTGTAATCTGAGGTTTCCGGTGTTTGGGCGATATTGGCTCTGATGGGGTTTAAATCGATATAGGCCATACAGGTGAGTAAAGCTTCTTCAGTGGGTAAGGGTTGCGATGTAAACCGGCCCTCCCAGAAATGGCCGGTACAATCATCTTCTTTGTTGGCCTGTCTGGCAATGGGTTCATTAAGACACTTCATAAACCAGCTAATACTGGCTAAACGCCTACGATATTCAGCAATACACTCATCCACCATGGTGCGTTCAGCATCCAGTAATTTTTCACCTTTTATCCATTTCTGGATGATGACAGGGCCTTGATACAGGCTACGCCAACGGGAAACTACTTCAGTATCGGATAATACTTCAATCTGCTCAGGACAGAGCTCACAGGCCATATGGACATGATTATGCATCACCACATAAGCCGGTATATCAATCCCAAACAGGGAAGAGAGAATGCGAATACGGTTTTCT
The DNA here is from genome assembly GCA_011322365.1 of Aeromonadales bacterium. Lineage (GTDB taxonomy): Bacteria > Pseudomonadota > Gammaproteobacteria > Enterobacterales > DRNA01. The sequence continues at coordinate 517 of DRNA01000334.1, forward strand.
ATCCAGGCTCGTCTATGCTCGTAGTCTTTACCTGACGTTTTATCAAAACCACACAAAAAAGCCCGTCTCACGCAGCGTGTAGTAATGTGATAATAGGGGGTGTCTTCTATTGAGATTTGTTCGGAGCGGGGTCTCGCCATCACCATAAGTCCTTTTACGATTGAGATAGCATCAGATTACTGATATTGTTGCATTAAGTCAATGGGAAAGTGCCTGTCCCTCGGGAATTTAGTCTTAGACTTAACCCGTATCTTGAAAACCGGAATGCTGATATAAAAACCGTGAACGATAGCATTTTTCAAAGTTAATGGCACCCTCTAGCCAGGTTTTACGGTCTAAACAGAGTCGTTGCAGGATGGGTGGGGTATTCATTGGAATGGCACCGCGTTTATTGGGAATGATGGCTCTACCGGTTATTTACAGGGATGTAATGTATGCCGGTTTTGCAGGAGCAAAAACCGGTCATCACCATAAGTCCTTTTATGATTGAGATTGCTTCAGATTACTGATATTGTTGCTTTATGTCAATGGGAAAGTGTCTGTCCCTCGGGGCTTGCCTCGGGGCTGTGCCAATGGAATGAAAAAAAGTAAGATTATTACTGATAATTTTCAGCAATCACAATCTAACTAGCACAGGTAAGCGACACTTTAGTGCAAAACTTAAACAAGATCAGACACAATCGCTTCTTAAGGCAATACATACGAGCTGTTGATGAAATAAAGGTGAATTTGAATATGAAAAGCTATTTGTTTGGTTTTGTTAGTATATTTTTGTGTTCATGTAATGATAACTGCAACACTAGTGAAGGCAATATTGATTGCCATAACAATGAAATAAACAAACCTATTTTTTCATTGAATACAAATGAAATATTTATAGAAGAGCCATTGAGAACACTCGCTAGGGCTGTTGAAGAGGAAAATTTAGTTTCACTAGTAAATTATGTTAAGGAGGGCGGTAATATAAATTTGCGGGGTAGACATGGCTTAACCTTATTATATTGGTCACTTAAAAATAAAAAGAAAAAAAGTTTCCAAAAATTATTAGAATTAGGTGCTGACCCTAATCTAATACTAGGGATGGATAATTCTGTAATTTATTGGTCCGCCGGTTTAAATGACCCATTTTATTTAGATATGGTATTAAAATATAGAGGCGATCCGAATTTGATAGATCCGCGGCAACTAGAGACCCCATTATTTAGAGCTGCTACACCTGATGGAAAAGGAAATATAAATTCATTAATTTCGTCAGGAGCAAAATTAAATTTCAGAAATAAATTTGGTGAGACAGCATTGTTAACTGCAGCAAGTTTAAACCAGTATGATGTAGTATATACCCTAATTACTGCAGGAGCTGATTACGCAATACACGACCGTTGGAATAATGGGTTAGATTATTTCCTAAAAACCAGTGAAAGCATGGATAAATCTAGCGAATTGTATAAATGGCGCAATAAAGTAATTAAATTGATCGAATCGAAACGACAGAAAAAACAGGATCTGTTTCATGAAAAAAATCAACAGATAGATAGCAAATAAGATAGACATTATCAGAAAAAACCACTGATAAAAAAACAGAATTTCGAAAAAAATAATCAGCTATAAAAATCGTTCAGAAAAATAGCAAAACGTTTGAAATTGAGTGGTAAAACCCAGAAAAACAAAAATTCAGTGTAAACGAAATCTTGAACGGTTGTTGTGTTTAATAAAAGGGTGGGAATTTGATAGGATAGGGGCTGGTCTTAGACTTAACCCGTATCTTGAAAACCGGAATGCTGATATAAAAACCGTGAACGATAGCATTTTTCAAAGTTAATGGCACCCTCTAGCCAGGTTTTACGGTCTAAACAGAGTCGTTGCAGGATGGGTGG
>DRNA01000335.1 GCA_011322365.1 Aeromonadales bacterium
CCCTGAGTAAAGCGGTTGTTAATCTGTAAGGGAAAATCCTTCCGGCTGATTTCATTAATAGTGTATTGTCTGGTTTCGTCGTACAGATAATTCAGTGTAAATGAATCAATTGTGGTATTATCTGGCTGAATTTCAACATCTGCCCAGACATTGTTCCAGGGGCTATAGTTGAGCAGCAAAATAACAAATATAATAAAAAAGCGCACAAATTTCCCTATAATCCTATATGTAGATTAAAATTATCCTAACTGAATCAGTTGAACCTACTGATTCAGTTAGGATAATAGCAGAAACATAAAATTTTCCCAGTAAAGAGGATCACAAATGAAGGTTTCACTGATAGCCGCCATGGCCGAAAACCGGGTGATTGGTATTGATAATAAACTGCCCTGGAAATTACCGGCGGATCTGGCCTGGTTTAAGAAAAACACCCTGAATAAACCCGTAGTAATGGGACGCAGAACCTGGGAATCTCTGCCGTTTCGTCCCCTGCCGGGGCGGCTGAATATTGTCATTACCGGGGACAAAAACTATCGACTTCGAAATACTCGGGGTGAGGAAATAAAGGATGATGTCAGTCTGACGGACTCCCCGGAACAGGCAATAGCGCTGGCAGAATCCAGACATTATGAAGAATTAATGTTTATTGGCGGTGCCAGCCTGTATGCCCAGGTACTGGATAAAGTAGACTGTATCTATCTGACTCTGGTGCATGAACAGATTAAGGGTGATGCCTGGTTTCCTGAGCTGGATTTGCAGGCCTGGCAGGAGACCTTCAGTGAGTTACATGAGGCGGATGAGCATAATTCACTTTCCTATTCTTTTCATATTTATTGCCGTGAACAAATCAAAAAATAAATCAAAAATTGTACTGACTCGTATTCAGGCTGATAGTATGAATGATTTATTCAGGTTTAATATTGGATTAAGATTTTATTATCAAAGTGTCAATATTTTTTGCACCTGGTTAAGAACGAACCTCTTCAGATTAATCCATGTTTTATTAAATACTTAATGAAATCAGGATCTTGCCATTCATTTTACCACCAAGGTGAAATTCTTTACAATCCTGATATTCACCATTTAAGTCATGATCTTTTGATTCTGGCGGTAACGGTTTATTTAATCGTAAACATTCAGAAAACTGTATGAATTTGGTAAATTGGCCATCCGTAAGTTTGGTTTTATTCCAGTCTTTTAGGAACTGTTTGTGTCTTCTGAGCTTCATCTATTATTGATTTAGTCAGTTTGTCAGGAATTTTCACTTCAAATGGAAGTCCTTTATTTAAAGTAACTTGATGCAGAAATAAATTAAATGCTTCACCCATAGTTAAGCCTAATTCACCAAAAATACGCTTAGCTTCGTCTTTTGCCGCTTTATCCAATTTAACGCTGGTTGTTTCTTTAATTACTGTGCTAGACATGCTCTTTAGCCATATAATAATACTATAGTATTATTATATGGCGTATATTTTTTAAAACAAGTTTTAATTAACCTCATCTCTGAAAAGTAAGTACCAATTTATGGTGTTAACACTAAATTATTCATTACAGATCAATGAATAAGTAGTTTTCGTCCTTTAGCACACTTGCGGCACAGGGATGTGCCGCTCATTTTTGATGACACTAAGTCGTTGAAAATGGACCAAAAGAAAAATCACACTTTTTCTTTTGCGTTCCGGATGGACACTAATTAATGCTTTCTTATCTGTTTAGTAAGGAAAAAATCGACCATTCAAAAAAATGAATAATTTACCTCTTTTGATCTTCAGATCTTAATTGTTATTATGAATGAAACTGTACAAAATTCAGAAGTTAAGATGATTTCTTAGCCGGAGAGTGAAAAAAATAAAATTCAAGCCAGATTTGTTATAAGTTTCTGGTGTATTTCACAAATAGATTCAATGGTTATCCCTGTTGATTATTGTTTGTAACACAATGTGTCAAGTTATTTTACACTTTAAACAGTATTCACTTGACTCTAATCTAAATAAACAAATAAATTCAATGGGTTATTTTTTTTTGTATCAATATTGCATATCAAAATTGCATAAAGTCTTATGGCTTTTATTTTAATCTTTGGAGGATATTATGATGAAGAAAATTGTTTACTTGTTTGGATGGTTAGTCGTTTCAATTAATATTGCAAATGCGGGGGTGTCTTATGATTTTAATGTTACTCATGATGGAAATTTAACGACTTTAGAGGCTGGTTCCGACAATCCTATTGGAACCAACCTCACTGTTGGGGATAGCTTCAATTATAACATTAAGGCAGATATTAATGACTTCTGGAAAGTAGATGTAGGCGACTCTTTTTTTCCATTTCTCGCCTTTAAAGCAACTGATTCTGCCACTAGAACTGCCGATATTAAGTTATCATTATTGTTGGATGGCGTACAACAATTTACGACTAATACTATAAATGGAGTGGTAAATACTTATATTCATATGGGAACAAATGCTATTTCTCTATCGACTGGTCTTAAGTTTGATGAAATGATTCTCGATTATAATTTAACGAATTCAACAAGTAATACAAATACTATTACTGGTTATTTCTGGACAAAGCCAGAGAATTTTAGTGGCATATCTTACGTTAATAATCCATCTTCAGTTGATAATCCATCTGTCCCTGAACCAGCTTCAATCGCATTGCTTGGATTAGGTTTAGCTGGAATTGGCTTTTCAAGAAAAAAGAAAACTA
>DRNA01000336.1 GCA_011322365.1 Aeromonadales bacterium
GAAAGATTGGCAAAACCACAAAGTGAAAAGGTAACAATGGCTCGAGTATGTTCACTCATGCCTGCCAGATATTGGTCCATATTACTGAATGCTACAAATTCATTTAAAATCAGTTTTTCTCCAAACAGAGAGCCCGCTGCCTGTGCTTCGTTCCAGGGTACACTGAGAACATACATTAAAGGCTGAAAAATTTTACCTAAAATCCATTGTAGAGTAACTCCTTCAATTCCAAACAGGGAAAACAAACCACCAACAATGCCGTTAAACATGGCTATTAATGCTACAAAAGCAATTAACATAGCTCCTATGTTCACCGCCAGCTTTACCCCATCGGATGCGCCCACAGCGGCAGCCAGGATAACATTCTCATGCTCACTTTTATCAATTTTCAGGATTACTTTTTCATCTTTTTCAGTTTCATCTGGGTCATCCGGCAACATGATTTTTGCCATTAACAACCCCCCGGGAGCGGCCATAAAACTGGCAGCCAACAGGTATTTCATTTCCGCTCCCATTAATACATAGGCAGCTAATACCGTTCCCGCCACAGATGCAACACCGGAAACCATTACCGCAAAAAGTTGTGGTTCTGACAATTTTCTTAGATACGGTTTAACCACCAGAGGAGCTTCGGTCTGCCCAACAAAAACATTAGCGGTAGCATTTAAGGATTCGATGATGCCCGTCCCCAAAAGACGATGTAATCCACCACCAATAAACTGTACGATTTTCTGCATAATCTGAAGATGGTACAGTACTGACATTAGTGCTGAAAAGAAAATAATTACCGGCAATACATTGACTGCAAAAATAATACCATCCGGTGCATTTGCCAACGGGCCAAACACCATACCAATACCGGCTTTTGAATAATCTATAACTGCCTGTACTCCATTACTCAAAGATATAATTGCCTGCTTACCTACATCAAAATAAAGCACAAACCAGGCAATAAATATCTGTAACGCCAACGCAGCACTTACGATACGAAAATTAATGGCTTTGCGGTTGGAGGATAATAAATAAGCAGACCCAAGGATGACCAGTATCCCGACAATTCCAATTAAACTCTGTGGCATGAAAACTCCTGTTATATTTATTGTTATTAGATGGTTAATTTTCTTTTTCTATATCAGAAAGAAAATCATTGCCGATGTTAATATCGCCTGAAAAATTTTTATATTTTTGTTGATAGGTAACTACCATCTGTTGCAGAGGCAGATCATCAAACTCACTCCGTTGATATAGATACTCCATATGCCTTTCACCTCTTAAATCATAAGGGTGATAGATAGCATCACTTTCCCCATCAAATTCCAGCGTTTGCATAGAAAATTTTTCACAGAGTTGTCGATTAAATGCCGGAGTAGCCTTCAGCCAATTACCGTCAATAAAAATACTGCTATAGCCATGCCAGTAAAAAATGTCGGTTTTCATCACTTCTCTCATTTTTTGAGTAGAAAGATGATTTTTTACATCGGCAAAACCTAATTTTGCCGGAATGTTTATTGCTCGACAACAGGCGGTTAATAAAATAGCTTTTGAGACACACCAACCGTATCCCTGCTTTAGAACAGTGGATGCTTTTAAACCATCAATGGACAAATCTATTTTATAGGGATCGTAATAAAATTCATCTCTAACGGCATAATAAAGCGCAACAGCTTTGGCTTTATTGTCCTGCAGATGTTGAGTTTTCTTCCTGGCATACTCTTTAACAGATGTTGTTTCACAATCAATAAATTGCGTTGCATTTAAACTAGTATGCATCTCTCAGGAGTTTTCCAGTTGATTTATTTTTCCATCCAGTTGATGCCAGATGCTACCACCACTATTTTTATCGATTGCATCAAGTCTGGATTCGTGTTCAGACAATTCTTCGGGCGTAGCTCGGAGTACTTTTAAGCTGTCCGCCTGCACATTAACCCGTCGGGTTTGCTGTTCTGGCTGAGCTTCAGTATTTTGCCGAGATGGATCATCTGTGGAGAACATATTCACCTGACCACCGGTCATTGCCAGGTAAACTTCAGCAAGAATTTCCGAATCTAATAACGCACCGTGTAAGTCTCGTCTGGAATTATCTACCATATAGCGTTTACAAAGTGCATCCAGGTTATTTTTTTGCCCCGGATGCATTTTTCTGGCCAGTGGTAAAGTATCCAGAACGCTACAGTAATCTGACATTTTACCGAGTTTTCTTCCCAGAGCTTTACTGGCTAAATCAAGTTCATGATTCAAAAAACCGATATCAAAAGGTGCGTTATGAATCACCAGTTCGGCATCTTTTACATAGGCAAGAAAATCTTCAACTACATCCTGAAAAAGGGGTTTATCTGAAAGAAATTCTGAGGTAATGCCATGCACCTGTTGTGCACCCTGATCGATTGCTCGCTGTGGATTAAGATAGCGATGAAAATGATTGCCGCTAAGTTTTCTTTCAATTAACTCAACACAACCAATTTCAATAATTTTATGCCCCTGTTGGGGTTCTAAACCCGTGGTTTCAGTATCTAAAACAATTTGACGCATTTCTGTTCCCGCTTTAATGTTTATGTTTGGTAGAATTGGGCTTCACTCTGGCACACCTTGATTAGCGAGTTCGTCAGCACGCTCATTTTCAGGATGACCGGAATGACCTTTTACCCAATGCCAGCTAACGTCATGACGCTGTTGTTGCTCATCAAGTTGTTGCCACAGGTCCACATTTTTTACCGGCTTGTTTTGTGAGTTTTTCCAGTTTTTCTTTTTCCAGTTTTCAATCCATTCACTAATTCCTTTTCTCACATATTGCGAATCCGTGGTCAGTTTGACCTTACAGGGACGTTTTAATGTTTGCAGTGCCTTAATGGCAGCGGTCAATTCCATACGATTATTAGTTGTGTTTTTTTCTCCACCGTATAATTCTTTCTGCTGACCGTTATACCTCAAAAAAGCGCCCCAGCCCCCCGGCCCGGGATTACCTTTACAGGCACCATCGGTAAAAATTTCCACACAATTTTTTTCTTTTTTCAAAGTTTCTCTCTCAGATTCATTTCAGGCGTACCAGTGACAGCAAAATTTTTCCACCTTTCTCTTATTAAGGTCATCGGTATCACTTTTTTCTCAGCAAACAGGATCTGTACAGCACCAAATCGATGACCTGATTGTGACCAGCTGCTCATCCACTGTGGCATAAAAGTCGAGGCAGTTTTCCAGGGGAGAAATGGCCCCACAGTCGTTCTGGAATAGACATCAAATTGTAACAATTCGAGCCAGTCCTGGATGCGATAACCAAAATGTTGTCGCGCTTTCCAGAAGGTATTGTTAGACCATTTACCTGTTGTCGTCCTCATTCCCCATAAGCTCCAGGGGTTAAATGCAATGATACAGAGTTTTCCACCAGCCACAAGCACACGCTGTATTTCCCTTAATACCTGATGGTGTTCATCGGTATAATTAAGCAACATGGGTACAACCATGACATCAATGGTATCGGCATCAATGGCCAGAGCATCAGGTTCAGACACCAGATCCGTGAATGCTTCTTCCTGCCAGTCCAGACGAATCCTCTGCTCTACCTTGCAATGGGACATGTTTAATTCATGGGCTAATGGCCCCACAGCCACCAGACGTTTACCTTCACAATCGCTCAGATGTTGGCGAATTTCAACTTCAATCGAATGCCTGAGAAATAATCCATTCGGATACGTCTGCCAGGTTCTTGGCATATTCTTTTTAAAATCGAATGGGACTTTATCCATTTACATCATACAAAACCAGCTTTAACAGGTCACCATAATGCCACGCCTGACACTTTAAAAAAACACTATTTTTAACACTCAATATGATAAAGTATCTTTAGTCTGATAATATCTTGAGAAAGCATAGGTTTTTGTCAAAAATGAATACCAACACTTGTACTATTTCTGCTATTAATGGCTTCACTGATAACTATTTCTGGAAAATTTCCGCTGGCTCACAGGCAGTTATTGTGGACCCCGGCGATGCAAAACCGCTAATTGCTGACCTGATACAACACCAACAGACCTTAACAGCCATACTGATCACCCACCATCATGCTGACCATATTGGTGGTGTTAACGGGTTAAAAGACAAATACCCCTGTATTGTCTATGGGCCATCTAAAGAAGCTCAAAATGTCGTTGAACACTCCGTTACCGAGCATGATCGTTTTCAACCGCAAGGATTATCAGAAACAGCAGAAATTATCGAAGTCCCCGGCCATACTGCAGGGCACATCAGTTATTACTTTCCTCAGTTAAAAGCTTTATTCTGTGGCGATACCCTGTTTGCCGGCGGATGTGGGCGTATTTTTGAAGGCACAGCGGCACAAATGTTCCATTCGTTACAAAAATTGGCCCGATTACCTGTAGATACCCGGGTTTATTGTGCTCATGAATATACCTTAAGTAACCTCAGGTTTGCCATCACCGTAGAGCCCCACAATAAGGCGTTACAACAACGATTAAAATCTGTGGAAAAAGCCCGAGCAAACAATCAACCCACGGTTCCCAGTACCCTTGGGGAAGAACTGGCAACCAATCCTTTTTTACGGGTTAATCAAACTGAAATCAGACAGACTGCCGAAGCAGCAACAGGCTATATGATGCATTCCGATGAAGAAACCTTCGCAGTGATCCGGAAAATGAAAGATAGCTTTTAGCCATTGATATGAGTAATTGGCAGGCTATCAACTCTAATGCTTTTTTATCTCGGGAACAAATTAGGGTATGATGTGCTCATATACCCATGATACCTGAAGATGTATAAAAATAAACTCACTATGTTCACAAACACATCCAAACCAATTGTATTACTGTTGTTTGCTTTCTCTGTTACGGCCTGTCAAAGCGTGCCTCAACAACATGCCGAGCCGATAAATGAAAAATTAACCCGCTCACAACATTCCTCCTCAGTTGATCCGATAACCAAATCAACAGATGATAAAAAAGCTACTCCACCCGCTAAATTAGAATATGACTTTCTCACATCACCCTGCGATATAGCTGGTAAGGAACTGGCGGCGGCTGAAATTCCCTATCAGGATCTGATGCAACAGATCCGCAGTGAATTGAAGCTCAAGGCCATCAATAATCGACGCATTAAAATACAACGTGACTGGTATGCCAGTCATCCAGCCTACCTTGATCGCACCTTTAAAAGAGGTGAACCCTTCCTCTATTTTATTACTTCCGAGGTCCGTAAAAGAAATATGCCCATGGAACTGGCTCTATTACCCATCGTTGAAAGTGCCTTTGATCCTTTTGCTTATTCTCATGGTAGAGCTTCAGGGATCTGGCAGTTTGTACCCTGGACGGGGAAACGCTATGGTATGAAATTAAACTGGTGGTACGATGGCCGACGAGATATCTATGCCTCAACCAAAGGGGCTCTGGACTATCTGCAGCGTCTGTATAACTATTTTGATCATGACTGGTTATTAGCATTAGCGGCATACAATTCTGGCGAAGGTAATGTTAGAAAAGCCATTAAACGGAACCAGCGCAAACATAAACCGACGGATTTCTGGTCGTTAAAATTGCCTAAGGAAACTCAGGCATATGTACCCAAGTTACTTGCCCTGGCTGATTTGGTGAGGCAACCTGAAACTTATGGCCTTCACTTCAATGCCATTGACAATAAACCCTTTTTAAAACGTGTACCCATAGGCTCTCAAATTGATCTCGGTCTGGCAGCCGATCTGGCCGATCTGAGTATGGAAGAAATCTATAAATATAATGCCGCTTTTAATCGCTGGGCAACAGCGCCGGATGGCCCCCATTACCTGCATATCCCGGTAGACCGTGCCAGTGGATTTGAAAAAAAACTGAAAAAGCTTCCCAGCAGGGCCCGTATTAAATGGATCCGCTATAAAGTAAGGACTGGCGACAGTCTCAGTACCATTGCACGTAAATTCTCTACTACAAAAAAGCTGATCTTGTCCGTCAACCAGCTGAACAATAACCTTATCCGTATTGGACAGAAGCTGATGATCCCCACCGCAACACGATCACTTAGCCAATATTCATTAAGTGCAGACCGACGCCTGGCAAAAATCACCCAGCGCAAACGTCGTGGTAGCAAAATTAAACACCGGGTTAAAGCCGGCGACAACCTGTGGGATATCAGTCGAAAATACAAAGTCAATATCCGCAAGCTGGCCAAATGGAATGGAATGGCCACCACCGACAAACTAAGTGTAGGCAGGAGCCTCAATGTCTGGCTCACCGACGGAAATGCTAAAGCCGCAGCCAGAATCAGTGCCGGTCCCGGTAAAACCCGTAAAATCCATTACAGGGTAAGAAATGGCGACTCGCTGGCGAGGATCTCACAGAAATTTAAGGTGGCCATTAAAGACCTGCTTAAATGGAATCGCCTTAATCCCAAAAAATATCTACAACCCGGTCAATCCATTATGTTAATGGTGGACATTAGCAAGCAAAGCGGCATTTAATTCTCAGGCGTTAATAGCAGTTTCCAACGGGTTTTGCCCGGAAGAAAAGGCGTTGCCTTACCTTTTACCCAATCTTCATGCCCTACCCCGTAATAAGGCGTTAAAGGGTTACCGGCCTGACTGGTGGGCATGTGCAATATCCCCTTTTCTTCATGTCCGGGACTCACCACCAGACGTTCAGAGGCACCAAAACTTCGCCCTGCCACATTGGGCATATCCCGATCACCCTGCATGGTATCGTGGGGCATATCAGTTAATAAACCCAAGCCTGGCACAAAGCGGCTTAAGGGGTGTACGATATTTAATCGAATACTTTCACCCCAGGTGTAAGAGGATAACGACTGAGAGCCATTTAAGGTTTTTGCAAAGGCGGCCATTGCCCGGCTCTCCAGGTAATCATTCCAATTATCAAAGCCCTGTTCTAACCAGCTTTTATCGCGGGCTGAAACAATGGCCCACAGTGGGTTTTCCAGTTGTCTGCTGGCCCGATAAACATTACATTTTTCAAATTGATCGGTACAGGGTTTGCTTAACCTTGCCAGTATATCTCTGAAAACAGCGAGACGGAATTCCTTAACCAGCCGGTAACCCACCGATTCAGGTGCTGCTTTTGCGCCCCAGTTGGAAACATACTCCAGGTAAGGTTTTAATTTCTGATTATCCGATTCACGTAAAAGCTGCTCTAACAACTGTTGCCAGCGAGTAAGAAAAATCGCCCGGTCATCGAGTTGAATCGCCAGAAAATCTTTTTCTTCTATGTCTGATTTAAGATCAAATAAATCATCTCTAATCTGTTTTGCCCGGGCTGCGTGGCCAAAACGACCATCGCCCATAATTTTAAGATCATGCCCCGAAACCACCCGATTGTTGGCTGTCCACAGGCGATAGTTTACCGGGTTAATCACTTTGGGATATTCAGCGGCAGTTAACCAGCCATTCCAGGCCATTTTGCCATCAGACCAGTCATGAGGACGCTGATATTGATTAGCAGCAAATGAATCGTTGCCCTTCCTTCGGGGTATGGCGCCAAAAACCGTCCAGCCAATGTTTCCAAACCGATCCACCAACATGGCATTTTGTGCCGGCATTCCCATCTGATCGGCCAGTGATACCGCTTCGACTACAGATTTAACCTGCTCCATTTTCATCAGGCCACTGTTAGCACCCTGGAGATAATGCGCTACCCATTTATAGGCCATTAATTCATCCGATGGTCCTTTCACCACCGGTCCCCAGATGCTGTCACGTACCTGAAATTTAACAGCGTCTTCACCTTTTATCTTTATCGGTTCTTCAAAGGTTTCAAAATTTTTAAAACCCTCTACGGTAAGATACTGCTGGTTATTATCCGGATTCAGTTTAAGTTTTATCAGATCGCCCCAGTCCGCAGAAGTATTGGTAAAACCCCAGGCAACGAAAGTATTACTACCGACCACCACAAGCGGTGCACCAGGTAAACTGACACCACTGACATCCAGTGACGAGGTGTTTTCCTGAGATTTTTCTATAAGTAACCGCAAGCGAAACCAGGTGTTGGGGACACGAATTCCCAGATGCATATCATTGGCTAACATGGCCGCACCGGATTTGGTAATTTGACCGGAAGCTGACCAGTTATTGCTGCCAATAATACCCCAGAGATCATCTTCACTCTTTTTAAGCGCCAGTAAATTTTGGCGAGTTGGCGATGCTGATACCGATAAATCCGCTATTCCGGGCAATAAGGGTGGCTCATAGGGAGTTAAATCCTTCTCGAGAGGAACATCCCATTCGGAACGTTGGTAAAGTAAAAAGCGGCTTAAGGATTCGGGCAAGGTTTTTTCAAGCAAATAGGCCTGCCATTCATTTTCTCCATTGTCTAATTGCAACGAGAAATACATACTGTAACTCACCAACAGGCTATCTTCTTCCTGCCAGGGTTGGGGTGTTGTGCCCAGCAGATAATATTCAAAAGGTTTGCCTGATAATTGACTGAGTCCGGCATTGACGCCTTTGGTATAAGCAGTAAACACTTCTCTGTGCTGTGGTGGAAACTGGGCGATAAATCTTTTCGCGCGTGCTCTGAAACGATGTACTCGCGCCTTTTTATCAATATTAAGCGTTGCCTTACCCAGTATTTCTGATAATTCTCCTGCAGCACGACGTCGCATCAGATCCATCTGAAAAAATCGTTCCTGTGCATGAAGAAATCCGCTAGCATAGGCTAGATCGTTTCTATTTTCACCACGAATGGTAGCCAGGCCCTGTTCATCTCTTTCAATGGTAACTGGCCCACTAAGATCAGAACTTTTCAGCTCACCTGAGAGTCTGGGTAAACTGCTACGGAAAATCCAGTACACCGCCGCAGTCACCAACAACAGCAAAACCAATAATAAAAGTAAAGTTTTCTTGAGCCAGCCTTTATTGTTACCTGCCATGTTTGTTATCCTCGGTTTAAAGTGGATGAAATAAGAGCCTGTTCTGGATTTATACCCATAATCATTCAAGATGCAGGATTATGGGTATATTGCTCAGAGTTTTATTCTTATTTTACTCAGGGAATATACCCGTGCTGTTCAGATTTGCAAGCGACAAACAGGAATTAACATGAATTCAGATACACCGGAGTTTGAAACCCGTAAAGAACTCACCATCGATATGCACACGCACATCCTGCCCAAATCCTGGCCAGATCTGAAGAAAAAATATGGTTATGGGGGTTTTATCCGTCTTGATCACCTTGAAAATGGTAATGCCAGAATGATGCAGGACGATCGCTTTTTCAGGGAAATTACACCTAACTGCTGGGATGTAACCAGGAGACTGGAAGAATGCGATGCTTTTGAAGTTGATGTTCAGGTGTTATGTACTATCCCGGTGATGTTTAGTTACTGGGCCAAAGCCGAAGACACCCTTGATTTATCACGTTTTTTGAATGATCACATTGCAGACATTGTCTCGGCCCACCCAAAACGTTTTATTGGCTTGGGCACACTGCCGATGCAAGCGCCCGAGCTGGCCATTAAAGAAATGGAAAGGATGAAAAATGATCTGGGCATTCCTGGAATTC
>DRNA01000337.1 GCA_011322365.1 Aeromonadales bacterium
AATTTGGCCATCATGGTGCTAATCATCCGGTTAAGGATTTACGCACCAGTCAGGTAAAAATCACCAGCCAGAATCATGGCTTTGCCGTTGATGAAGAGAGTCTGCCTGAGAATTTACAGGCCACACACCGCTCTTTATTTGATGGTACCTTACAGGGCATTAAACGAGTAGATGTACCCGCCTACAGTTTTCAGGGACACCCTGAGGCAAGTCCTGGGCCGCACGATGTTGCTGGCCTTTTCGATGAATTTATCAGCCTTATGGCAGAGCAGAAAGAGGCCTGATTTCAGGAAAAGTTATGCCAAAACGTACGGACATTAAAAGTATATTGATTTTAGGCGCTGGTCCCATTGTTATCGGCCAGGCCTGTGAATTTGATTATTCAGGTGCTCAGGCCTGTAAGGCGCTCAGAGAAGAAGGTTATCGCGTCATTCTGGTCAATTCCAACCCTGCAACTATTATGACAGATCCTGAAATGGCTGATGCTACCTATATTGAACCTATTGTCTGGCAGGTAGTTGAGCAAATTATTGAAAAAGAGCGACCAGATGCAATTTTGCCTACCATGGGTGGTCAAACCGCACTGAATTGTGCACTGGACCTGGCCTATCATGGGATATTGGAAAAACATCAGGTTGAGATGATTGGAGCGGATAAACAGGCCATAGATAAGGCAGAAGACCGCGAACAATTTTCTAAAGCAATGATTAAAATTGGCCTGGATATGCCGGTCGCTGCTCTGGCACATTCCATGGATGAAGCTTATGCTGCCGCAAAAAAAGTAGGTTTCCCCTGTATTATTCGGCCTTCTTTTACCATGGGGGGATCCGGTGGTGGTATCGCCTATAACCGTGAAGAATTTGAAGAGATCTGTTTACGTGGGCTGGATCTGTCACCGACCAATGAGTTATTAATTGATGAGTCACTTATCGGCTGGAAAGAATACGAAATGGAAGTGGTGCGGGATAAAAATGATAATTGCATTATTATCTGCTCAATTGAAAACCTGGACCCTATGGGAGTTCATACCGGCGATTCCATTACTGTGGCGCCTGCACAAACCCTCACCGATAAGGAATATCAAATTCTTCGAAATGCGTCTTTGGCGGTGTTAAGAGAAATCGGCGTTGAAACCGGTGGCTCCAATGTGCAGTTTGCCATTAACCCGGAAGATGGTCGTATGGTAGTGATTGAGATGAATCCGCGGGTATCACGCTCGTCAGCACTGGCATCTAAAGCTACCGGTTTCCCCATTGCCAAAATAGCGGCAAAACTGGCAGTGGGCTATACCCTGGATGAATTACAAAATGATATTACCGGGGGGCGTACACCGGCTTCGTTTGAACCGACCATTGATTATGTGGTTACCAAGATCCCTCGCTTTAATTTTGAAAAATTTGGTAGTAGTGAGCCAGTATTAACCACTCAGATGAAATCCGTAGGTGAAGTGATGGCCATAGGTCGCACATTTCAGGAGTCGTTGCAAAAAGCATTGAGAGGGCTGGAAGTAGATGCCTATGGTTTTGACCCACAGGTGGATTTGAATAGCGAAGATATTGAAGATCTTATTGCCCATCGACTACAGGTGCCTGGCCCTGAGCGGATCTGGTGGCTGGCGGATGCTTTCCGTCAGGGATGGAGCATGGAAAAAATCCATCAACAGACCATGATTGATCCCTGGTTTCTGGCACAGATTGAAGATCTGGTGTTGTATGAAGAAAAAGTGCATCAGCGTGGTCTGGCAAAAATGGATGCAGACTTTATGCGAACGCTAAAACGAAAAGGTTTCTCCGATTTAAGGTTGGCGACTTTACTGGATGTCAGTCAGAAAGAAATGCGTAAAATCCGGCACAATCTGGGTGTCAGGCCGGTTTATAAACGCGTGGATACCTGTGCCGCCGAATTTTCTACCGATACCGCCTATTTATATTCAACCTATGAACAGGAATGTGAAGCTCGCCCCAGCGATAGAGAAAAAATTATCGTGCTTGGTGGTGGTCCCAATCGTATTGGTCAGGGCATTGAATTCGATTATTGCTGTGTACATGCCGCTATGGCAATGCGTGAAGATGGTTATGAAACCATTATGATTAATTGTAACCCGGAAACCGTCTCAACGGATTATGATTCCTCCGATCGACTTTATTTTGAGCCTTTGACTCTGGAGGATGTGCTGGAAATCGTCGCTATCGAAAAACCGAAAGGTGTCATCGTCCATTATGGCGGCCAAACACCGTTAAAACTGGCAAAAACTCTGGAATCAGCCGGTGTACCAATCATCGGTACCTCTCCAGATGCTATAGACCGGGCAGAAGATCGCGAACGTTTCCAGACAGCCATTGACCGTTTAAAACTGAAACAACC
>DRNA01000338.1 GCA_011322365.1 Aeromonadales bacterium
GAATTTGATATTGAAGTGGCGATCAAGGTAATCCATCGCGAGCAAATTAATTCAGAGACCCTGCAACGCTTCCAAAGTGAAAGACAGATCCTGGCTAATTTGAACCATCCCAATATCGCACGCCTGATTGATGGGGGCACAACCGATAACGGTCTACCCTATCTGGTAATGGAGTATATCGAAGGGGAGCCCATTATTGACTATTGCAAGTCGAGAAAATTAAATCTCAAGCAACGGCTGGGACTATTTTTACAAATTTGTGAAGCTGTTAATTATGCCCATCAAAATCTGATTGTACATCGGGATATTAAACCGGCAAATATCATGGTTACCCGTGACGGAAATATCAAGTTACTGGATTTTGGTGTGGCCAAAATATTAAATCCACATGAGTATTCAAAATCGGTTGCCGATACTCACATCGAAATGCGTATTTTAACGTTGGAGAACGCAGCCCCTGAACAGGTTCTGGGTGAAAAAATTACCACCCGTACCGATGTTTACGCCCTGGGGACTTTACTCTATCAGTTACTAACGGAAGAGAAAATATTTAATCTGGAGGAACAGCATCGCCGAACATTTGAAAAAGCCATTTGTGAACAGGTTCCAGAAAAACCCAGTACTATCATTTCACATACTAATTCACTTGTAGCCGTTAAAGTACCTGAGCGATCATTAGTTACTCTGAAAACGATTCAAAAAACCCTGAAGGGCGATCTGGATAATATTATTTTAAAATCACTACAGAAAAAACCAGAGCGTCGTTATCAGTCCGTTGAACAGTTTTCAGACGATATTAAAAGATATCTCAACCATTATCCAGTAAAAGCACAACCGGAAAAATTTTCCTATCGAGCAAAAAAATATATCAGAAGGCACCAGTTGGGCATAGTATTTTCCGGTGTTTTACTCGGATCTCTGGTGTTATTTATAGTGATGTTAACTATGAAGAATAGTGCCATACTGGAACAGAAAAAAACCGCAGAACTTGAAGCGTCTAGAGCGAATGAGATCGCTGATTTTATGGTAGATATTTTTTCATCTTCCGATCCTAATGAAAATGCAGGAAAAGAAAAAACATCCTTTGAAATGTTGCAGGAAGGTAAAAATAAAATTAATCAGGTAAAAGATCCTCAACTTAAAGTTAAATTACTGGAAACACTGGCACTGGTTTACCAGAAACTGGGTCAATATCCACAAGCACAAAAGTTGATTAATGAAGCTATTGATATCAGAAAAAAACAAGTCAGTACTTCAGATACGGATTGGGCCAGAAGTTATTACCGCCTGGGAGAAATAGATTTTGAAAGTGGAGATTTTGATAGAGCGATAAAAACATTTAAAAAGAGTCTGGTATATTATAAAAATAGTGGGCTTGATGATGAATACGAAAAAAATTCCCCGAATATTATTTTGGCAGCCATTTATTCTTATCAGGGAAAGTATCTGCAGGCAGTTGAACTCGATAAAAATAATCTGAGAATAGCATTGATGAAATATTCCCCAAACTCGGTTGAAATTGGTGAAGCCTACACTAACCTGGGTGCAGAGTTCAGGCATTTAAGTCAGTTTGAACGGTCAGAAAAATATCTTCGCCTGGGTTTACAATCAAGACTGCAGGCACGAGGCGAAATCAGCCTGGACACGGCGCATAGTTATAACCAACTGGCGAGTACACTGGATCACCAGCAAAAATATCAACAGGCCCTGGATATGGCTCTAAAAGGTTTAAGTATTCGTCAAAAAATTTATAAGAATGGCCACGTGGAAATCGCTGCCAGTCTGGGTAATGTTGCTAAAATGTATGCCCGCTTAAAGACACTGGATAAGGCCATCCATTACAAGTTGGAAGCGGTTAATATGCTGAAGAAAGTAGTAGGCATTAAGCACTACTATGTAGTGGGGTCGTTGAGTTCGCTTGGTTTGATGTATCTTGATAACCATCAGTTTACACTTTCAGAAGCAGCATTTAATGAATCAATTGATATTTCTCAAAGTATGGATGATTCAGACTCTCCTCGGATTGCTTATCCACTGACGGGCATGGGGAAATTGATGTTAAAGACTAACCAGTTGGAGCGGGCATTGACTTATCTCAGACAGGCTTTTGCGATACGAACTGAAAAATTACCTCCTGGTCATCGATTAACGGTGACTACAGCAGCTTTTCTGGGAGAAGCGTATCTTAGAAAGGGGGATAAAACACAGGCACGTCAATACCTTGAGCAAGCCTTAAAGGGCTTTACTGAAATTTATGGTTCGAATCATGAACGTACGAGTAAAATCAGTAAGTTATACGAACAATCAATGATTTAATTTTAAAAATAATCCGTTTATTACCCAGGGTTTATTAGCCATTTTAATAACAAAAATGTTGTATTTCTATCAAAATTCAACCATAGTTGGTGGGGGTTTATAATTAACCCTATAGACTTCAGGGTTAAGATTGCTTATAGGACATAAGGATGAATATGGAATCTATTTTACTGGTAGAAGATAATGCTGATGATGAAGCGCTGGCATTGAGAGCCTTTACCAAGCAGGATATAAAAAATAAAGTGATTGTTGCTCGTGATGGTGAACAGGCGTTAGATATTTTGCTGGATAAGGAAATCCATGAAATCCCCAGAGTGATTTTTCTTGATTTAAACCTCCCTAAAATAAATGGTTTTGAGGTACTGGAAAAGCTTAGAGCCAATCCTCGAACCTCACTGGTTCCGGTGGTTATTTTATCTTCTTCAAGCGAACTCATTGACAGGGAAAAGAGTTATCAGCTTGGAGCCAATAGTTATGTGCAAAAACCAGTTGATTTTCAGGAGTTTCTCGATGTCGTTCAAAACCTGGGTCGGTATTGGTTAAGGTTTAATCTGCAAGCTACCATGGGATAGTTGTAGTTTATGATAAAAGCTATTCGAGTACTATTTGTTGATGATTCGGAAGATGATGTCCTATTGCTCCAGCGCCACCTTAAAAATGCTCTGTATCATTGCCATTCAAAACAGGTGGATGATCAGAAATCGTTAATATCAGCACTTGCATCTGATGAATGGGATCTGGTTATTTCAGATCATAATATGCCCACTCTAAATTCTACTCAGGTGGTTGAGCTGGTAAAAAGTTTCAATAAAGACTTACCAATTATAATTGTATCAGGTGATATCGGTGAAGACGTTGCTGTTAAGGGCATGAGCATCGGTGCTGATGATTATATAATGAAAGATAATTTAAAACGCTTAATACCTGTGATTGAGCGAGAAATATCAGGAGCTACTCAACGACGTGCGCACCAGAGAGCTGAGTCAAAACTCAGGCATATGGCTTTTCATGACGCTCTCACTAACCTCGCAAACCGCCACGAATTCAACAGGCGAAGCCAATTAGCCTGGCAAACATCAAAATCAAATGGTGTTAGCCATATTTTAATTTTTATGGATCTGGATCAATTTAAAGTTGTCAATGACACCTGTGGTCATGTGGCGGGCGATGAATTGCTGATGCAGTTATCGGTGGTACTTAAGACTAAAATCAGGGGTAGAGATATACTGGCTCGTTTAGGCGGTGACGAATTTGGGCTGTTATTGGAGGATTGTTCACTGGAGAAAGGCATCGAAGTTGCAGAGAAAGTTAAAAATAGTATTGCTGATTTTCGCTTCAGCTGGCGTGATAAGGTCTTTACGATAAGTGTTAGTATGGGGATAGTTGTTCTAGATGTCGATACAGTTTCTATTACTGAAGCCCTGGCAAATGCCGATATGGCCTGTTACGCCGCAAAAGAGAATGGTCGAAATCGCTATGAAATTTTTCGAGATGATATTCGACATTTCCAGCAACGTAAAGGTGAAATGGAGCGGTTATCTGAAATAAGAAAAGCACTGGAAGATAATCGTTTTATCTTAATGTCTCAGTCTATTGTTCCTGTTTCAGATGAAAATGAATCAGTACATCATGAAATGCTGATCCGTATGTTGACTGAAGATGGAAAAATGGTAATGCCGGGTGCATTTATTCCTGCGGCAGAGCGATTTAATCTGATGCCTGAAATTGATCAATGGGTCATTAATACTACCATCGAACATATTCAAAATTTACAGAAAAATAGTGACAAAACCATTGGAAAGTATTTTGTCAACCTTTCAGGTAATTCATTAAGTGATGATAGTTTTTTGATTAATATTGAAGATAAAATCAGGCAGGCTTATCTCCCTGAAAAAAGTTTATGTTTTGAAGTGACTGAAACCGCAGCTATTGCTAATTTATCGAATACTATAAAATTGATAGAAGCGTTAAGAAGACTGGATTGTGAGTTTGCTCTGGATGATTTTGGTTGTGGATTGAGTTCATTTGCCTATTTAAAAGAAATACCTCTCGATTATCTTAAAATTGATGGTGGTTTTGTGAAAAATATGCTTGAAGATGAACTGGATGAAGCTATCGTCTGGGCAAGCCATCACATTGGTAAAGCTGCAAAATTGAAAACCATAGCTGAATTTGTGGAAAATAAATTGATATTGAAAAAAGTTAAAGAGATTGGTATTGATTTTGCGCAGGGCTGGGAGTTAGGAAAACCAGAACCAATTTAACGCCTTTGGTGTATAGCAAAATTTGAAGTTAATTTAACAGTTTCACTATCCATAAAGCCCCTGCTTTTATCTGTTTGCTAAAAATCCTTTAATCTTGGATGAATTTAACTTATTGATATTACAATGATAAATTTACATCTAGAGGATTTCTTGCATATAAATAATAGTAATGCTATTATTTTGCATAGCAATACTATTATTCCGGCAATATTTCAATTGTACGATTCTGGTTCTAATGAGGGAAATATGTAGTGGATAAATTGAATGTTAAATTTAATATTAGTGAGCAAACTTATTTACGTGATCCTGACTCAACCGAATTAGGACGTAAAATCATATTTCATGGGATTCAGTTAATTGACGAATTGGGATTTGAAAATTTTACTTTTAAGAAACTAGGAGCGTGTATTGGTTCTCCGGAAAGCTCAGTTTACAGGTATTTCGAAAATAAGCATATGTTTCTGGTGTACCTTTATTGTTGGTATTGGAGCTGGATTGAATACAAGTTACTTTTTTCGATTATTAATATTGGTAGTTCAGAAGAACAGCTTAGAAAGGCCATTCATTATTTAACAGCGGTGATTGAGGAAGATCATAATTTTTCACATGTAGATGAAGTTAAACTTGATCGAATAGTTATGAATGAAGGTTCTAAAACTTACCATATCAAGGAGATTGATCAGGAAAATAAAAAGGGATATTTTCAGGTGTATAAACGAGTAGTACAAAGGGTGAGTGAAATCATTCTTACTATAAATCCCGATTTTGAGTTTTCTCATATGCTGGTTTCCACAATCATCGAAGGATCTCGTCAACAACGATTTTTTTCGCAACATTTACCTTCGTTAACTGATGTAGACAAGGATAAAGATAGTATTTCAGAATTTTATGAACAAATGGCTTTTAGAGTGATTAAAACTGAAACTAAAAATTAAATATTTAACAGACATAACAGGAAAAAATCTAGTGATAAAATTAATAACTTTTAAATATTTCAGGCGGGATATGCTTGGAGGAATTACCGCAGGAATTGTAGCCTTGCCTCTGGCATTGGCTTTTGGTGTGAGTTCCGGTCTGGGACCCAGTGCAGGATTATATGGTGCGATAATTGTAGGATTTTTTGCTGCTCTTTTTGGGGGGACTAACACCCAGATTTCTGGTCCAACTGCCCCTATGACAGCTGTTAGTATGGTTGTTGTTACTGGTATTATTGCCAGTTTTGGGGGGGAACTTGATAAAGCATTACCGATAATTCTAACTGTTTTCCTATTGGCTGGAATTATTCAGATTGCTCTGGGGGCTATGGGTATCGGTAAATATATTCGGTATATTCCCTATCCAGTGGTATCAGGATTTATGACTGCAATAGGGGTTATCATTATTATCACTCAACTATTGCCTTCTTTGGGATACTACCCAAAAGAAGATATGGCCTTTGTGAACCAGTTTAAGCCACAGGCAGAAGAAATTATTCTGGATCAGATTTTAAAAGAAGAAGCGGGTGAAGGCGTGCTTGTTCTTGAAAATTTTAAAACGACTATTGATAAAGCGAAACTTATTACGCCGGAACAAATATTAAAAGAATCGAAAACATTGGCTGGCAAGGAATCATCTGGAGTGTTAGGTTCGTTAAAAGTACTTCCAAATGCATGGAATAATCTAGTATGGATAGAGATAATTTTAGCAATAATAACAATAATTACAATTTATGGATTTGAGAAAATAACCAGGAAAATACCTGGCCAGCTAGTAGCATTGTTTGTTATTACAGGCATTGCCTATGGTTTTAATCTGAATTATAGATCCATTGAAGCTATTCCTGGTGGTATACCTGTGCCTAACCTTGGCATTTTCACAAATTTTGATTTGACTAGCGTTACTCCCTATATCTTCATGGCACTGACTTTGGCTCTACTGGGTGCGATTGATTCGCTGTTAACTTCTATTGTTGCGGATAATATGACTAAAACCCGACATCGACCGAATAAGGAGTTAATAGGACAAGGTATTGGCAACAGTATTGCAGCATTTTTTGGCGGACTTCCAGGTGCAGGAGCGACAATTAGAACCGTGGTTAATATCCGTTCTGGTGGTAAAACCAGATTATCAGGAATGATAGCCAGTATTCTACTATTGATTATTCTTCTGGTATTAAGTCCAATTGCCTCAAAGATCCCGGCTGCGGTTCTAGCGGGTATTTTAATTACTGTAGGTATTGGAGTCATGGACTATAAAGGATTAAAAGCAATTCCTAATATGCCCAGGTCAGAAGTGACAATTCTTATCATTGTGTTAATTCTTTCCTCTATCTGGAATCTTGTTTTTGCTGTAGGAATTGGTCTGGTACTGGCTTCATTTATTTTTATGAAAAAGATTGGTGATTTATCCATACAAAATTCAGAAGTGAAAAGCCTTGATAAATTAGTATTGTGGAACGATGAGAAGAATTTTCCGGAGGAATTGTCAGAAAAAATATTTATTAAACATATCAATGGTCCGCTGTTTTTTGGGTCATCAAGTGAATTCCATCAGTTGGCAAAACAGATACCGGAAACGGCTTCCAGCATAATTTTCAGAATGGATAAAATGCCGTATATTGACCAGTCAGGGTTATATACGCTGGAGGATATTGTGATGGATTTTGAAAAAGAGAAAAAGAATATCTACCTGGTTGGGTTAAATAAGCAACCGGCATATATGTTTGAGAGAATTGATATCATTCCTGATCTGATCCCGGAAGAACATGTGTTTAGTGATTTTGATGGTTGTCTGGAATATATTAAAAAACAATATTAATTTAAAAGGTTAAAACATGAGAACACAAACAAAAGAAACACAAGAGCATCTCACTCCTCAGGATGCACATAGAATATTGGTTGATGGGAATAAAAGGTTTCAATTAAATTTAAAGGCTCAAAGGAATCTGAAAGAACAGGTTCTTGAAACCAGTAAGGGGCAATTTCCTTTTGCCGCCATCTTGAGCTGTATAGATTCGAGAGTACCCACTGAGTTGGTTTTTGACCAGGGAATTGGAGATATATTTAGTATTCGCATAGCAGGAAACATTATTAATGAAGACATTTTAGGTTCAATGGAATATGCCTGCAAAGTTGCGGGTTCAAAAATCATTTTAGTACTCGGTCACACTAATTGTGGAGCAGTGACTTCTGCCTGCAACCATGTTGAATTAGGAAACATAACTTCGCTTTTACATAAAATAAAACCAGCAATTGATACTGTCTTAAAGGTGGATGGTGATAGAGAAACAGATATTATTGAAAAGGTTGCTGTACAAAATGTACTAAATTCTATAGAGCGGGTTAGAAAAGAAAGTCAGATTTTAAGAGAAATGGAACAAAATGGTGAGATAGAAATTGTTGGGGCTCAATACTGTGTTCATACCGGAGAAGTGAAATTTTTATAAAAAGAATATGTCAAGCTCTAGAAAATAATTAAGTATTTCTATAAGTAATTCCTCCAGATTGTAATTAGAACTTCCAGTGTTTTGTTTGACTGGTAAGTTTTTCAACTTAATTTTAATGCTACTAGTATCTTTTTCCGTGCGTAATTAGATCTGTAAAGATCTACAGTTAAAAAATTTCTAACATAAATTAATGTGAAATAGATATGCAGTGAACTGTCATAAAACTGTCATAAACAGGTGGCATAATGAAATATTGGGATTAATTTGACAATTCTGGGTAGTTTAACGGGCTTGGTATGCAACAACAAACTGAACTGATAAAAAAGGTACGCGCCAGTTTAGCCGAAAAGAAAGGCTATAAACGCAGAAAAGTCATTGATTTCATCACAAGAAATGGTATTAAAACAGGAGGTGTTGGTGTCGTTTTGGCAGTAGTGCTGATCCTGTTTTATCTGCTCAGCGTGGTAATGCCACTCTTTAAAGGCGCTGAATTAATTCCATCGGGGGACAGCCATACGGTAACAGTGCTAGCCAATGGTCAAAGCCAACAGGAAAAAAGTCATGTTATTTATTTCGCCAGTGATGAGTACGGTGAAGTTGTTACTCTGGTTGAAGATACGGGTCAAATTAATTTTCTGGATGAGCAGGGAGTTCTTATCCATAGCACGCAACTGCAAATTGCACCGGGTGAGCTCATCAGTTCTGTCACTCCCATTGAAGGTAGATCAGGTTGGTTAGCTCTGGCAATTTCCTCTGGTCAGGTCTTCATTGTTTCTCAGAAATATCAATTAACTTATCCTCAGGGGAAGAGAAAAACCATTCCTTCAATCGAATATCCAATTGGAGATGACGGAGAATCTGTTGAAATAGCTGATAGTGCCATGAAACATCTATCAGTTTTCATTTCAGATGATACGTTACTCGTCGCATATGAAAATAGTCAGGGTTCGCTAAAGCTTAAAAGTTTCACTCTGGAAGAAAGCCTACTCTCGGAAACATTATCAATTGAGGAAGGCAGTACTTATAACATTCCCTATTCATTGAAAGCATCCGGTATTATGCTGGCAAATGATGGCCGTTGGCTATATATCACATCAGAATCGGGCCAGGTAGCGTTATATCAAATAGTTGATGACAAAATTGAAGTGGTTGCTACAGGTAATGTTTCTGGAAATGCACAGATTATTTCTATTGCCCCTTTATTGGGTGATTATTCAATTTTGGTAGGTGATTCATCGGGTGCTATAAGTCAATGGTTTGGATTTCGTGATAAAGAATATCACAAATTACAACTTGCCCAGGTGCGTTCTTTCAAGCTTTCAAGCAATGCTATTACCCGAATTATTCCAGAAAAGCAGAGAAAAGGCTTTTTAGCATTTGATACAGAGAATAATCTTGGCGTGTTTTATACCACTTCCGAGAAAACGTTACTTATTGAGAAATTAGCAGCTCAGAAAGATGAAATTAAAATACCTTTCTCAGGGAAATTATTTGCAGCGTTAAATAGTAGCTCATCTCGACTGATTTTATACTCTGATACGCGTATTCAAAAATTCCATTTAATTAATGAACATCCAGAAGTTTCCATGAGTGCCCTGTGGAGCAAAGTTTGGTACGAAAGTTATTCAGAGCCAGAATATGTCTGGCAGTCTTCGGCCTCTAATAATGATTTTGAAGCTAAATTCAGTTTGGCGCCACTAACTTATGGTACGCTAAAAGCAGCATTTTATGCGCTAATATTTGCTATACCACTGGCACTTTTTGGTGCCATATATACAGCCTATTTTATGTCGCCTAAATTGCGCTCGGTTGTAAAGCCCACTATAGAAATAATGGAAGCTTTACCAACCGTTATTCTGGGGTTTTTAGCCGGACTCTGGTTGGCGCCGTTTATTGAAATTCACCTCACGGGCGTGATGTTGTTTTTACTACTGACGCCATTATTAACCTTAGTAGCAGGTTTTGCCTACCAGAAATTACCAAAATCAATTCGACAAAAAATTCCGGAAGGCTGGCGTCCGGTTTTATTAATCCCGGTTATTGCTTTGATTGCATATTTGACCACTCATCTTAGTGTGCCCATTGAGGACTGGCTTTTTGATGGAAATGCTCGAATTTGGTTACGAGATGAAATGGGTTTTACATTCGATCAGAGAAATGCATTAGTAGTAGGCATTGCTATGGGCTTTGCCGTTATTCCAACTATATTTTCGATTGCAGAAGATTCATTATTTAGTGTACCAAAACATTTAGTCGCAGGTTCTCTGGCTCTTGGTGCCAATCCCTGGCAAACATTAGTAAAAGTTGTATTGCCTACCGCCAGTCCGGGCATATTTTCGGCTGTTATGATTGGAATGGGGCGAGCCGTAGGTGAAACTATGATCGTGTTAATGGCAACGGGAAATACGCCTATTATGAATATGAATATATTTGAAGGAATGCGAACATTAGCAGCAAATATTGCGGTGGAAATGCCAGAGGCTGAGGTGGCCAGCAGTCACTACCGTATTTTGTATCTGGCTGCACTGGTATTATTCGCCTTTACTTTTGTGGCTAATACTATTGCTGAAATGATTCGTCATCGATTAAGAAAAAAATATAGTTCGCTTTAAGGCTGGATGTAAATTAAATGAAAAATTTTATCAAAAACAGTGAACACTGGATCTGGCTTAACGCAGCAGCGGTTGCTATTTCTCTAATCATGGTGCTGGGTTTACTAGGGCTTATTGGATACAAAGGTCTGGTTCATTTCTGGCCGAAAGAATTATATAAAATAACCGTTGTTGATGCAGCTAACCAGGAAAAAGTATATCTGGGCGAGAAAGTTGAAGAAGAACCTGCTACAGATGAACATGGAGCATTAAGTGATAGTGAATTACAATATCTTTATAAAATAGGTAATCGCGATAGCTATGGATTAGATTTCATCTGGATAAAACAAAGTGATGTTGTACAAAATACACAGCCCAAACTGGCTGTTACTATGGAAAGAAGGGAATGGGGTAACTTATATGGAATGATTGATTCCTTATATGAATCTGGTAAAAAAATCACTGTACCTGTGAATAAGGATATAAGAGACATTCTAAACTCCCGTCTTTCCAGGGCTACTGCGCTGATGGAACAGATAAAAAAACTGGAAAAAGACGATATTGGTGGTGTCAATTATGAGCTTGATCAGCTGCGATTAAAAAAGAAAAAATATGAGTTGGATAACAGTCTAACAGCTGAAATTAAAAATAAAATTGAATCTGAAGAAGAAGTTCTACAAAATAGTTTCATTGATATACAGAAAAAATTAAAGCTTCTACATGCACAATCTCAACGTGATACGGTGAAGATGAAGTTGGTGGGAGGAAAACTGGTTAGTGTCAAATTGGCTAAAATTGTTCGGTGGTATCAACCCAATGATTTGAGCAGCTGGGGAAAATTTAAGGTATTTTTGTCTCGCCTATGGGAGTTTATTGCAGATGACCCGAGAGAGGCGAATACTGAGGGTGGTGTATTTCCAGCTATATTTGGTACCGTGCTAATGGTACTGCTGATGTCTATTATAGTGACTCCCCTGGGTGTTATTGCTGCCATTTATTTACGGGAGTATGCAAGCCAGGGTTGGTTTACACGAACGGTGAGGATTGCTGTAAATAACCTTGCCGGTGTTCCATCCATTGTATACGGTGTTTTTGGTCTGGGGTTCTTTGTCTATTTTCTGGGCGGCTCTATTGATGAATTATTTTTTCCGGAATCTGCACCATCTCCGGTGTTTGGTACGCCTGGATTATTGTGGGCTTCATTGACTCTGGCATTATTAACTTTGCCGGTGGTTATTGTTTCTACTGAAGAAGGTCTGTCGAGAGTACCTAAATCGATACGGGAAGGCTCACTGGCACTGGGTGCCACCAAAGCAGAAACATTATGGAAAACCATTATTCCGATGGCTAGCCCGTCAATAATGACAGGCATGATTCTGGCTATTGCCAGGGCAGCAGGAGAGGTTGCTCCATTAATGTTAGTGGGAGTGGTTAAACTGGCTCCCAGTTTACCATTAGATGGTAACGCTCCGTTTTTGCATCTGGATAGAAAATTTATGCATTTAGGCTTTCACATCTATGATGTAGGGTTTCAAAGTCCCAATGTTGAAGCCGCCAGGCCACTGGTTTATGCAACCTCCCTGTTGCTGGTATTGGTTATTATTTTATTGAATTTACTAGCCATACGTGTCAGAAATAAACTCAGAGAGCGTTATAAGGCGCTGGAAAGTTAGATTTTAGACTGAAAAAAAATATGAACAGATTAATGAGTTCAGGAGAAAAAATGAAAGTGAGTAGCCAGGTGAACCCGGTGGTAGACGTCAGTCAGATTTTAGAGCAAGATGAATTAATTAATTCTGAAGTTATTGCCATTGAAGTTTCAAATTTAAATTTATTTTATGCTGAAAAACAGGCTTTGAACAGTATTACACTGGATATCCCCGAGAAAAAAGTTACCGCATTTATTGGGCCGAGTGGCTGTGGTAAATCAACTTTATTACGTTGTTTTAATCGTATGAATGATCTGGTTGATGATGTCAGAATTGATGGAAAAATTCTTATAGAAAAGGAAAATATTTTTGCAAGAGGTACTGATGTTACCGACTTAAGACGTCGCGTTGGGATGGTTTTTCAAAAACCGAATCCTTTTCCAAAGACTATTTATGAAAATGTGGCTTATGGATTACGTCTTCAGGGGATTAATAAACGCAGAACCCTGGATGAAATGGTTGAATGGGCACTTAAAGGTGCAGCTTTGTGGGATGAAGTGAAAGACAGGTTACATGAGTCAGCATTAGGGCTTTCCGGTGGGCAGCAACAAAGATTGGTTATTGCAAGAGCTATTGCCGTACAGCCTCAGGTTTTGTTATTAGATGAACC
>DRNA01000339.1 GCA_011322365.1 Aeromonadales bacterium
AATGTGTAACATCGGGTACGGAGAACGATTAGTGTAATTGGCTGCGTCAGTTTCAGCTAAACCGTCAAATCGATAGTCTGGGTGAAAATGCGCTAATTGAAATTGCCCTTCTTCACCCTGCTCTCTTAATAAATCATTGGATAAGTCAACCAGATCAAGGAATTGATGAAAGCAATCAAAATTGTTGCCCAGAATCAAAAAAGCAGTCTCCAGCTCCTCATGACTTTTCAGGTAATCAATCAGTTCCATTAACCGGGTCAATAGCGTAATGGTGTCGGTATCAGCTATGACTTCATAATAAATACTGTTTTCCTGAAAAACTTTCCGGGCAAAAGGACAGAAATTGTGTGCAATGATAACCGATTCTATCCATTGCTTGCTCACATCAATAATTTCATTGCTTTTCATAATGTTTATTAAAATAACCAGGAATCATAGCCAAAAAGTTAAGAGGCTTTACGCTGATATTTTTCCAGGACATATAATAAACCACCCAGCATGATAAAAGCACCAGTATATATCCAGGCTTTCGAATTTGCCTGTAAAGATAGCCAGATAGTTATGCCTAGTGCTACTAATGGGATCAGCATTCCACCCGGTAGTTTAAATCGATTGGTTTTAATGGTTGAGCGTGCACTAATCACCGGTAATGATGCCATACAAACACCATAACCAATCATTCGCGCCAGTGAACTGATAATAGCTAATTTCACAAAGGAACCTGTGAGCGCAAGTATCAGCGCCAGAGATGCCATAAAGTAAATTGAATTGGCAGGCACCTTAAATCGCTCATTCACTTCTCCAAACCATTTGGGCAGATTACCGTTAATACTCAGGGCATAAGTCATTCGGGGCGCAGCAACCATGACTGATGCCAGGTTTCCCGTTATCGAAACGATTGCGGCAATTGTCATCATCATGGCACCAAACGAACCCAGGATTTTCCCGGCCGCATCGGATAAGGGGGACGTAGAAGACGCAATTTGTGGTAACACCGCCACGCTGACCGACTGAATTAAAAAGTACAACAATGTGGTAAATATCAGGGTTTGAATCAGAGCCTTAGGAATATCTTTTCGTGGCTCTCTGGCTTCACCAGCAGGAATAACGGCACTTTCAAAACCAATAAAAGCATAAATGAGTAACAGTAGCGATGAATCAAAAGAGTCGGCATTAAAATCAGCGGTTGAAAATAACTCATTTGGCTGAATGTAACCGACACCAAAAATAATAAACAACAGCAGAGGAATAAGTTTTAAAAAAGTGATGAAATTAACCGTGCCCATTGCACTTCTGACACCAAAAATATTCGTAGCAGCCAGTAAAATAATAATAACTGATAAAGTAATATCATGTTGCAACCCGGTCGCAAAGCCTGGGTATATCAGCGCCAGATAGAACAGTAAGGCATTAGAATTAGCCGCCAGAGCTGTGACCCTGCCAACATAAAGCAACCAGCCGGTCTGGAAGGCTACCGCAGAACCAAAAGCCTCCTGAGCATAAACCACCGGGCCTCCCGTTCCCTTAAAATAGCTGGAAAGACTGGCAAAACTTAATACCACGGTTGCCATTAACAGACCACAAAATACAAACATCCAGGGACTGAACTGACCACTGACCTTGGCGGCACTTGCTGGTAAAACAAATATTCCGGCACCAATAAGGCCATTGATGGCCAGGGCAGCAAAACCCAGACGACCGATACTCCGATTTAATTTTTCTTTTTTAATTATCATAAGTTTTTATTTTTATTCTTGTGAATTTCTGGTTAATATCAAAGCCGTCAACGACATTATTGAAAAAAATTGCGCAAAGTAGCAATGAATAGAGTAATTTTTGTAATTTTTATTGCTTTACTCACTCTTTACCCTGGCATATGCTCATGATACCTGAAAATCCAGGTTTCATAGAGACTCACTTATAGATTATCATTAATTACAGGTACTTGGTATGTTTTCAGCAACACCTGAACGAACTCAATTTGGTGATTTTGAAGAAACCTTTAAATTAATTGAGTCTGTTATGGGATTTTTACCTAATAGCACCCTCTATATGAGCCAGGATCCAGCGCTTTTAATGTCATTTATGATGTTATCCAAAGCCGTTTTAAAACAGGATGTCAAAATCAGTTTTATGGATAAAATCAGCAACAGCTTTAAGTTCCTTAAAACCATGATGCAAAGCGACAGACAGAAAGATTCACTTCCGATGAAATACAAATGGTTAATTGCTTACGCATCAAGTCATGCAGCAGGTTGCTTTTACTGTCAACAACATACCAGCCATTCGGCAAAACAGATTGGCATTAGCGATGAACAGATTAGCGAAATATTTACTTTCCAGAACAGCCAGCTTTTTACCGAGAAAGAAAAAGCCGTCATTGCTTTAGGCATAGCTGCAGGTAGTGTACCTAATGCCACTTCAAAGCAACATTTTGTTGAACTGGCAAATTATTTCACTGAAAAAGAAATTCTTGGACTTGTTGCCGTTACTGCTTTATTTGGTTTTTTAAATCGCTGGAATAGTACCTTGAACCCCCCCCTTGAAGATATCTTCACCGCCCACAACAGCCCGACGCATGCCCCCTGAATGATAATTTTTTCGCCTGCTTCATAGAACAAATTAAACGGTTTTTAAAAAATCCAGCACTAATCGATTAAACACTTCAGGTTTTTCTACTGGAACAGCATGATGACTATCAGAAATAACATTAATGATGGCACGTGGTATCTTGCTGGCATAGTTTTTTTTATGTGCAACTGGTGTATAATCTTTATCCGCTGCGACAATTAGAACTGGCTGAGTAATCTCGGCTATTTGCGACTCTACACTCCAGTTTAAAATTGCCTTTAATGCCTTAATATAAGCTTGCCTTTCATTTTCAATAAAACGCCCAACAAATAATTGCCGCAAAGCCTTCTGATTTTTTTCCGGGAAAAGACCTTTGGCAACCAGTCGACCAACACGTTTCATACTGAAATACTTCAACATAAACAAACGTAATCTTACTTTAAACTTTGCAGAAAAATTTTTTAATCTGAAATCCGGTCCGCTATTAACAATCACCAGACTGTGAATCAAATCAGAATGTGATAAAGACAATTGAAATGCAATCATGCCACCCATGGACAAACCAACAACATTGACTTTTTTTATGTTTATTTTTTTAAGAAAAGCAGCAACATCATCGGCAAAAAGTGCAATTGAATATTCATCTGTAGATTTTTCACTCAATCCATGACCTCTGATATCCAGAGCAATAACCTGAAAATCACTGGAAAATTTTTCTATCTGATACTCCCAATCTCTCAGACTGGATCCCAATCCATGCAATAATAGTATGGGCCAGCAAGATGGTTGTTCTTCACCATAAATCTCATAATTCATGCTAATGCCATTCACTGTTTGTTGACTCATGTTTTATCCTCTGCAATTTCAAACCGGCCTGAAAAACCTTTAACCAGAGAAAATTGAGCCAGATAATAACTGACCATTATCAGCAGATGAGCATTGGTAATGGGCGAATAAAATTTATTAAAACCGAGTAAAGAGTCTGAAATAACAAAGCTGACACCCCCCAAAATTAACCAGTTGTTCGATCGGGTTGATAAAATGCTGCCCATACTCATCAGCAGAAGAACAATCATGTAAGCTATTACAGCCACTTTTAGTTGTCCCAGATGAGGGTAAAGCAGGGTCAGGAAAAACAGGGTTGTTGCTAGCAGCAATAGTGAAATGAGGCTTTTTTTCACTGTAAATTGCCAGCGTCCAAAACTGAAAATATAAAAGACATGCGCCATAAAAAAAGCACCCAGACCAAAAATAAAACCCCTGGCATGGTAAAAGCTGAGAATGAAATCTCCGGAAACTGAAAATATCAGCCCCAGGATAAATGCCATCGGCATGCCCTTTTGCAAGAACGTGATACTATACAAAATCAGCATCAGCATGGGAATTATCTTTAACAGCCAATCGAAAGGATAAGGCTCGATGGTTGTAGATACAATAAAAACAAAAGCGCTGCCGATAAATAAAGTTTGCCAGTTACGTTGGAGCATGGAAAGCTGATTCATGTTTGATCGTTAGATTTTTTCAGTGCTTTCACCCAGTGTCTAATTTTTTTGTCCAGCACTTTCATCGGCACTGCACCACCGAGCAACACTTCATCATGAAACGCTTTTATATCAAACTTATCACCCAACTGTTTTTTTGCATATTCACGCAGCGAAAGTATTTTTAACATACCGAGTTTATATCCCAGCGCCTGAGCGGGCCAGTTCATATAACGCTCGATCTCACTGACCACATCAGACATTTCTGATCCGGTTTTGGATGCCATATAATCAATTGCCTGTTCTCGAGTCCACTTTTTATAATGGAGTCCAGTGTCCACAACCAGCCTCACGGCTCGAAAAAGTTCGGCTTTCAAACGCCCCAGATTACCAAAAGGATCGTCTTGATACATTCCCATTTCATAAGCCAGACGTTCAGAATATAAAGCCCAACCCTCCGCATAAGCATTATACGGAGCAATCCTCCGAATAAAAGGGAGATCCTGTTGCGCCAGACTAATAGCTCCCTGCCAGAAATGACCAGGGATAGCTTCATGATAAGTTAAGGTTTTCAAATCAAATTTTGGATTGGCTTTGGTATTCCTTAAGTTGATCCAGTAGATGCCTGGTGTACTTCCATCCAGAGTTGGACTGGTTGCATAACCACCTGGACTGGA
>DRNA01000340.1 GCA_011322365.1 Aeromonadales bacterium
GCATTCAGAATACTAAAAAGTACGCCCATCCCAGCCCCACATATGCCGTTCAGGACTGCTGAACTCAATATAAATACGGTTTTGCGGTACATTTATCAGTTCAGCTATGTGTTCACATAATTGCCGGGACAGTTCCGTGGTCTGGTTCTCCGGTAAACCAAGACTCTTTAGTTCAATATAAGCTGAGGGCTCCGGGCTACCAGCAAAACTCATGGTCTGTTGATCTTTAATCAGTACCATTACATAGCTTTCCGGCTTGCCCAGAAGGTCGGCTGTTTTAGCTGAAACGGCCAGGCAGACATTATTTTTCTGTTGTTCATCCAGTGCTTGACTGGTATTGAGTATCAGACAGGGCATGGTTATATCTCCTTATTATTAAGTATCTGTATTGATTGCAGGCAAAATATCATTCTGAAACAGAAAAATCCACATTATGGACAACTGTTAAATCTAGGGTATTCCCTAATAGAGTCTATTATTAGAACTGATTAATATTCTTACTAAGAGAATTGAGAGAGAACTTTAAATATTCTAATTAGAATATTATTATATTTGATAGTTTTAAATGTCTAATTTATAAAAGTGTTGCTGTTTAAATAAAAATCAGGCATATAAAAAATAAATTTACAGATTTTTCGGTAATTGATAATAAAGACAGGTAAACTTCTGCTTTAGCTCAAGGCAAAAAACTATGAGTTTAAAAAGCTGGAAGTACCTGGTTATATTCGTTCTCATTCTTGTAAAAAGATAAAAAAAATAATAAATTTGGTAGTTTCAGTATTGTTTATGCGCCTGATAAATAAAAAATGATGTAATACAGGTATATTTTAGATATTATTCGTATATTATCTAAACAATACATATTTTTAATATTCAAAATTAAAAAATTAATATAAAAAGTTAATAAAAATTAGAATAAATTCTAAATTCAGGGTATTGCTGTTACTTTGACAGCTATTGGATATAAACCAGATCATATAATAAAAGGTAATAAGTGATGTTGAGGCGCTTTAGCGGCATATTTGTTTTAAGTATTGGTTTACTGGTAGGCGGGGAGGCTTTATCCAGCGAGATTATTGAAGTTGGATCACATAAAGACGTCGAGCATGTCTATCTGGGGGGCAGTGTGGTGCCTTATAAGGAGGTTACTCTGTCAGCACAGATGCCCGGACGAGTTGAGTACATTGCCGGTGATGAGGGCGACAGTTTTACTGCAGGTACCTTGCTGGTGACTATCAGTGACGAAAATCTGCTGGCCAAACGCAAGGCCGCTGTTGCTCAATACGACCAGGCCGTTGCAGCTCTGCAGAATGCCCAGGTACAGTATAACCGGGAACTCTGGTCACCTCGTTCAGAAAATGCCACCCAGATGCCGGGTATGGGCATGCCGGGTATTTTTGACCAGATGTTCACCAAACAGATAGGTGATACTCTGGGTTATGGCGATAAAGATGTTCAACGCCGGGCCGATCTGTATAATTCAGGTGCTTCAGTTAACCAGGCCCAGTCTCAGGTCAGAAGTGCCCGGGAAGCCATTAACCAGATTGATGCAGCCTTAAGAGATACCCGTTCTATTGCACCTTTTGACGGCACAATTATCAAGAAAATGGTCGAAGTCGGAGACACGGTTCAGCCGGGTATGCCCATGATTTCTTTTGCCAATATGGACTATATCCGCATCCAGACTGAAGTTCCTGTGCGTTTAGTGCCTTATATCAAAGTAGGGGATACAGTCAAAGCTTATCTGGATGTCAGCGGTGTTATGATCCCGGCCAAAGTGGCCCAGATTTATCCTCTGGCGGATAAGAGTAAACATACTGTTACAGTAAAGTTTGATTTGCCCATCGGCACCCGCGGAGTACCCGGAATGTATGCTGAGGTTTCCATACCGGTAAAAAATTCCAAACCATCCACCTCTATTATTATTCCCAAGAGCAGTATTCTTAAACATATGGGCAGTCTGCCCAGCGTTCTGGTCATGAATGATAAAAATGAAGCAGAACTGCACGTGGTTCGTCTGGGTAAGAAGGTTAATGGTGGAAAATCATTTACCGTACTTTCCGGTCTGAAGCCGGGTGATCGGATTATTGATCATCCGCCAAGGAACTGGAAACCCGGCACACCAATAAAATAACGCGGTCGTAGTGGAGCGGAGTCCGGTTTCAGGGGGAACCGGAAAACGATTATTCAGCATCTGATTAATCATCACTTCGTCCCATTTGAGTTATAACAAATTAAGCATGAGCACATTTAATTAC
>DRNA01000341.1 GCA_011322365.1 Aeromonadales bacterium
CCATCATAAGTTCCGATGGTAATGGCCCCGTTCATCATAAACTTCATATTGCCGGTTCCCGATGCCTCTTTACCGGCAGTTGATATTTGTTCAGATAAATCAGTTCCCGGACAAATCACTTCCATTTTGGATACGCCGTAATTGGGAATAAAGGCAAGTTTCAGTTTATCGCCTACCTGGGGATCATGATTGATGACCTCGGCAACATTATTAATAAGCTTAATAATTAATTTTGCAATACGATAACCGGGTGCTGCCTTGCCGCCAATTAATACACAGCGATTGGTCCAGTTTTCCGTATCCCCTTTCTTGATTCGGTTATACAGATGAATAACATGCAATACATTTAACAGCTGACGTTTATATTCATGGATGCGTTTAACCTGCACATCAAATAATGCATCGACTTTAAAATCAACCCGGCACTGTTCCTTAACCAGATCAGCCAGTCGCTGTTTATTCTGCTGTTTAATCTCATGCCATCGCTGAGTAAAATCGTCATCATCCAGATAATCTTTTATGCCTGATATATTTTCAAGATGACTCACCCAGTCATTGCCAATTTTTTCCGAGATATGTGCTGTCATGAGTGGATTGGCATGGGCAATCCAGCGCCTGGGGGTAACGCCATTGGTTTTATTATTAAATTTTTCTGGCCACAGTTCATAGAAGTCCCTGAACAGTCCATCACTTAATAACTGTGAATGCAGTGCGGCAACCCCATTTACCGAGAAGCTGCCAACGATAGCCAGATAAGCCATGCGTACATGCTTAACATCGCCCTCTTCTATAATCGACATTCGGCTCAGCCTGTCCGTATCGCCCGGCCATTTTCTGGCGACCTGCTGAAGAAAACGGGCATTGATTTCATAAATAATCTGTAGCAGTCGGGGCAACAGTTTTTCGAATAATGGCACTGACCATTTTTCAAGGGCCTCGGGCAGCAGAGTATGATTGGTATAGGCCATGGTCTGGCTCACAATAGCCCAGGCATCATCCCAGGGCATATTCTGCTTATCGATTAACAGCCGCATAAGTTCCGCAACTGCAATGGTTGGATGAGTGTCATTCATCTGAAAAACATTTTGCGCAGCAAACTGGCTAAAATCATTAGCCTCATTAATCGACCACATGCGCAGAACATCCTGAAGGCTTGCAGATGCCAGAAAATACTGCTGTTTTAAACGCAGTTCCTTGCCATTTTCGCTGGCGTCATTGGGATAAAGCACCATGCTGATATGTTCAGCATTATTTTTATTTTCTACCGCATCTGAATAACTTCCCGCATTAAAATCTTCCAGACTGAATTCATTGCTTGCGCTTGCACTCCATAAACGCAGAGTATTAACCGTTTTATTCTGGTAACCGGAAATGGGCACATCATAGGGAATTGCCAGCACATCATCCGTATCGCACCAGACATAATGCCCCACACCATTTGAATCATTTACATATTCAACATGACCGCCAAATTTTATGGTCTGGGTATATTCAGGCCGTGCCAGTTCCCAGGGATTGCCGTTGCTTAGCCAGTGATCCGGCTCTTCCACCGGAAAACCATTTTCAAGAATCTGCCGGAACATGCCGTATTCGTAACGAATACCGTAACCCAC
>DRNA01000342.1 GCA_011322365.1 Aeromonadales bacterium
CGCTCACCAGTGAACCGCCAATCACCGGGCAACGTTCAATACTGGCATAGAG
The DNA here is from genome assembly GCA_011322365.1 of Aeromonadales bacterium. Taxonomy (GTDB): domain Bacteria; phylum Pseudomonadota; class Gammaproteobacteria; order Enterobacterales; genus DRNA01. The sequence continues at coordinate 53 of DRNA01000342.1, forward strand.
CATATCCGGCAGCTGCGTATCAATACCATATTCAGCCTCACCATTAAGCATAATATCCAGATCAACGATGGGAACGGGCTTACCGATATATTTAAAGTCTTTGGATTTTTTAAGCGTTAATTTTGTTTTATCGGGAACAGGTAAAGTCGCAGCAATGGAGGCCAGCTTGCCATAATCCAGCGTTTTACCACTGGCTGTATGTTTTACCTGTTGATTCACTGCAATACATTCAGAAACAGGCACTTTCCAGGTTTTTGCTGCCGCCTGTGTCAGCATTAGTCTTACCGAAGCACCGGCTTCTCGCATAATATGATAAAACTTGCGCATACTTCTGGAGCCATCAGTATTCTGACTACCGTATTTTTTATCACCCAGACCCTGAATAACCTGTACACGTTCCCAATCTGCTTCCAGTTCATCAGCTACCACCTGAGGTAGACCAGTACGAATTCCCTGCCCCATTTCAGAGCGGTGAGCAATAATTTTAATGATATTGTCTGGATTGATCTGGATAAATACATTCAATGTTTTATCTGTAGTCGTTGATTCCATCCAGGCTTGACCTTTTCCTGAAGCAAAAGCAGATGCCGTTGGTATCGCAATACCAAGCACTAATCCACCACCACTAATACCGGCCTTTTTTAAAAAATCTCTGCGACTGACATTGACAATAGTATCTTTGGTTTTCAGGTCAATGGTTTTCAGGTCGTTGGTTTTGAGGTCAGAGGTTTTCATGAGTGCTCTCCCACATTTTTAACTGTCATTTTTTTTGCAGCTTCAGTAATCGCCTTTTTAATGCGGGGATAAGTACCACAGCGACATAAATTACCACTCATCGCTGTATCAATATCATCATCAGTTGGTTTTTTATTTTGTGCCAGTAACGCTGCGGCGCTCATTAACTGACCGGATTGACAATAACCACATTGCGGCACTATCTGTTCTTTCCAGGCCTGTTGTAATGGATGATTATTATCCTTTGAAAGACCTTCAATGGTAGTTATTTTTTTACCTTCGGCCGCACTGACTGGTAACAGACAGGAACGTACTGGCTTCCCATCAACATGAACTGTACAGGCTCCACAATATCCACCACCACAGCCAAATTTTGTGCCGGTGAGACTTAAAAGATCCCTTAACACCCAGAGTAAAGGCATATCCGCTTCTGCGGTTATTGCCACCTGCTTATCATTTACCGTTAATTTCATTTTAAGTTTCCTTTTGTTTCATCTTGCTCAATAATAAATCTTCAGAAGAAAAATCTATCTGTTGAGATTGTTGCCAATTGCGCCAATCTTCAGGAGTATTAATATTAATGGACGCATTCTGTAACGGAATAGCAGCGACTTTTTGATCCGCGCTATCTTTCTCTGCTTCATCCAGCGCCTGTTGTATCATTTTTCTGGCGCCACTATTTTTGTTTAACTTCATTAATTCAGAAAAATATTCTGCTGGAAAAATGGCAGGAACCCCCATTATTTTCCGAGTGCTAAATCCATTATTTTCATCTTGAGTGATGCGATGAAAATAACTGCAAATAATTTTCTTCGGCCAGCGCAATGCATGGGACTTTAATAATAAAAAATCGCTACTGTTTAATGCGAGCTGATCGGGTTGAGTAATCAGCACAGCAGAAACCTCTGCGTTAAATTTTTTGATCCCATAAGCTAAAGAATGTCCCATTCCCTCTGCCCAGTTTTCATTGACAACTATTTTGCTGTTCATTACATCTGGACTGATTTTAGCTGCATTGGATCCCAAAACCGTTAATACTTCAAAACCGGCTTCATTGAGTTTATCAATACAGTGTTGTAATAAAGTTTTTCCCTGCCAGACTAATAACTGTTTTTGCTGCCCCATACGTCTGGAGCAACCGGCAGCCAGTACAAGAGCTTTCACTGTTTCACCCTCGTACTGTTTGCTTTGCTGCTGGTTAATTTTTCATTCTGATAATCAGGCAGTTGTTGTTTTTCAATAACCTGATGAATCTCACTTAAAATAGATAACGCAATGGATTCAGGAATTTCACCACCAATATCCAGACCTGCCGGGCCATGTAATAGCTTTTCAGGAAAAGCCTGGTGTAAATTAGCCATCATGCAGACTTTTCTTTTACGGCTTTCAGGCCCCAATAATCCGATATAGTTTAATTTTTGACATTGATGAGCTGATGGTTCCGTTGGCTGATAAATTTCACTAAGCAAACTTAAAGCTTCCGCATCTAAGGATAAATTATGCGTCATTATGATGGCCGCATCGCAAAGCGTCAGTTGCTGCATTATTTGTTTATCTTTGTTTATCTCATGAGACTGTTTTGAAATAACGGCTATCCCCTGAAAATATTTCTGTTGTCGGATAGAGCTGATACGATGATCAATCACCATCAAACGCCAACCTAACTCCCTGGCCATATTCACCAGAGGGATCACATCCACACCCGCCCCGAAAATAACCAGGCGGGGATCAGCTTTGAGTGTAATAATCAGTTGATGTGCTAACTTATCCTCAGCACTGTCATGCGCTGTTTTGAGAAATTGATTGTGACAATGCCGTCCTTCTTTACAATCAAGCCGATAGTGGCAATCTGCTCCCTGAGCCAGTCGCTGTTGAATCTGATCTAATTGCAAATAGTGATTACCGGCTGTTACTGGCTGCAATAAAATAACCACTTTTCCCCCACAGCCAATACCCAATAACCAGGCAGCCTCATCATCATCCAGTGCATCATAGGTGATGATCTGACTGGTTTCTGTCTGCATCACCTGGCGAGCATGTTTGAGTAAATCCGATTCAAGACAGCCTCCGCTGAGCATACCGAACCACTGCCCGAGACCATTGATCATCATCATCGCCCCGGTTTTGCGATAACAGGGACCAGACGTCTGTATCACCGTCCCCAAAACCCATTCATGCTCATCTTTTAAAGGCAGCCATTGATTAAGGATTTGAGTGGTTCGATTAGACATTCAAATTGTTTTTTTGTTTTTAGTTAAACCTTTGTAACGTATTCTGCAATGACTATCAAGTTTGTTTCAGTATGAATAATTTACCAGTTATGAAAAAAGTCTATATCAAAAATGTTTATATGAATTATTGTTCTTAGAACAGGTTATTATTGCGAACTCACTATGCTGTTTCTCAGGGTGCCTAACTGTGGCGATGTTAATTCAATCTGATCGCCTGCCTTTAAAAATCGACCATGTTCCAGGCCACAACCCTGGCTTTGCATATTGGAGCAGGTACCGGAGCCAAAAAATTCTCCGGGATATATTGTCTCATCACGTGAAACATATTCAATCATTTGTGCAAAACTCCAATACATGTCGGCAGAATTTCCTTCGGACCAAAGTTCACCATTCACATAAGCCTGAAGCTGGATATTCTCTGGCTGTGTCATTTCATCTGCCGTAACAAAAAAAGGGCCCATGGCATTACCTGTATCAAAATCTTTTCCTTTAGCTGGTCCCAGCCGCCCCTTTTGTTCCTGCAATTGAATATTTCTATCTGAAAAATCATTAAAAAGTGTATAACCGGCGATATATTCGTGGGCATCCTCAGCTTTTATATTTTTGCCCTTTTTAGCTATATAAATACCAAACTCCAGTTCATAATCAAATCGCTGGCTACCCTGGGGCATAATGACATCACTATCGGTTCCCACAACTGAATTGGCGTTTCCCTTATAATAAATGGGCCGTTGATAAAATGAAGCATTCAGTTTTTTTGCCAGGGTATATTGACGACCCCATTTTTTTTCAATCCAGTCATCCACATCGCCCAGTTTTTTTAATCCTTCACGTCGAATACAATTGATAATATGGTCTTCAAAGGCCATAAAATCACGTATAGAAACCGGCCTTGGTATTGGTGCTAATAATGTCAGTTTCTCTAATGGGAGCAAACAACTTTCATCCTGGAGATTTTTAATCCCCGTTATACATTGTTCAGCTTTAGTCCGGGCAGTTTCGCCCGCCTGAATAAAAGCAAGTAAACTATTAAAATGGACGTATCGCTTCCCGAATAATTGCTGATGAGCACACATTAAATCTATCACCTGGTTATCATCAACTACTACCGCTAATTTTTGTTTGTTTTTTTGCGTAAAAGTAATCAGTTTCATGTTATCTTGGATTCTGAAAATAAAGGATTACTATACCATATGGGCAATTTACATGAATGAAAACCTGTTAAAGCTTAAATTTGATAACCGCTTTATCAATGAACTTCCTGCCGATCCTGAGAGCCGTAATTTCCCACGTCAGGTTTATCATGCCTGTTATTCCCCTGTGAATCCTACAGCGGTTAGTAAACCTGAGTTAGTTGCGGTTTCTACAGATACGGCTAAATTACTTGATCTGACAGATATTGATTTAAATAGCTCTCTGTTTGTTGATGTTTTTTCTGGTAATACACTATTAAATGGCATGGAGCCTTTTGCCAGTTGCTATGGTGGTCACCAATTTGGCCAGTGGGCAGGACAACTGGGTGATGGCCGTGCTATCAATCTGGGGGAAATAATAAATCATGCCGGCGAACACTGGACACTCCAGTTAAAAGGTTCTGGCCTCACGCCTTACTCACGTACAGCCGATGGTCTGGCGGTATTACGTTCCTCTATACGGGAGTTTTTATGTAGCGAAGCCATGTATTATCTTGGTATCCCCACTACCCGAG
>DRNA01000343.1 GCA_011322365.1 Aeromonadales bacterium
GGCACTTCTGATAAAACTTCAGGTAATGAAAAACTGGCCTGGCTATTGGCGATGTTTTTTGTCTCATGGTTTGCCTGGATATTTTACCTGTTACTTGCGCCATTAAAAGAAAAAAGATCGGATGTTTGATAAAGAAAATTTCATTCGGAATTGTATTGAAGCATCTGCAGATAGCTTTGATGCTGTCTCGGAAGTTGTCAAAGAGATAATGTATTATCCCAGTAAAATAATTTCACAGCTGGGTGAACCTGAACATGCTGGTATTTACCCATTATATCGTTCAAAAGCACTCACCATAATTAACTTTACCTGGGCGCCCTGTATGAGCCTGATGCCACATAATCATCAAATGGCTGCTGTTATCGGCATTTATGCAGGTAGAGAAGATAATATTATCTGGAGGCGAGATGGCAATTCTATTATTGCCGATAAAGCTTTGTCTCCGGGTACGGGTGATGTGATTAGTCTTGATAGCGATGCCATCCATTCTGTATTAAATCCTTTGGAAAAAATGACCTGTGCCATCCATGTTTATGAAGGTGATTTTTTTGCCCCTGAAAAACAGCGCAGCGAATGGGATCATGAAACTCTTGAAGAAAGCCCCTGGGATATAGAAAAGGTAAAATCAATTTTCACTCGGGCAGAAGAAAGATTTAAGAATTGAAATAACTAATAAAAGGTCATAAGCAGCTACTTAAGGAAAAATAGCCTGTCATCTCGACCGTAGTGGAGAGATCTTGCTCTGCTAATCCTGTTGACACTGAAAGATTCCTCCACTACAGCACCCAAAGCACTCCCTATGGTCATGGGGCAAGCTTTCGGAATGACACCCTTTTTGCAGGTATATTTAAAACCTCAAAGATAAACAGCTCAGACCGCCATCGAGTTTTTGAAATTCAGAAACATCGACCTCACATATTTCGCATCCGGTCGCTTTTATTAAATTACGGGTTTCTGGGAATCCTGCTGGTATTAACACTGTATCATTAATCCAGATACTATTAGCAGCGTAGGCTTCATCATTGTCGACCTCAAGTATCTGATATTGATGAAATTCGGGTTTATGCAAAAATTCTCCACAGGCTAGCAGGTAATTATTCTCCAGATAACTCAGGCCGGTTTTCAGGTGTAGAACTTCAGATAAATGGATGATTGAAGCACTCATGCCATATTTTTCTAAAATTGAAATCATTTGATCGGCACCATTCTGGTTGGTTCTCTCGGACAGGCCAATATAGTAATGCGAACCCACCATCATAATATCACCGGCTTCGACAGTTCCTGGTGATTGGATACATTCAACCATCTCATAAAACTCTCTTACAATAGGAATGATATTGTCTGTTTCTCCATTTCTGCTGGGTGCACCGGGATTGGTGATGATGGCACAATGGGGCGTCAGTAAAGCAACATCTTCAACAAAAGTAGAATCGGGGTATAGTTCATCGGCTGGTAAAACCGTGACCTCCAGAGCACAGGTTTTTAATGCTTTAATATACTCAGCATGTTGCTTTAAAGCATTTTCATAGTCAGGCTTTCCCAGAGCTGCAGAGGTGAGTCCATCCACCATGGATTGGGATGGCGTTCTGACAATGGCTCTGGTGAATCGAGGTATATTGGTCATAATAATTTCTTGCTAATTTTTGTTATTAATATATTAAATTATTCTTAAGTGCCCTTCGAAATGCCTGGCGGATCAAGTTTTGAAAATGTAATACGCCGGTTTCTCTTTTAATACATAAACGTCCGGTTTGCTCTTTGACAGAACTATTGACTAAATAACTACCGGAATTGAGACCCTGTTGTACCTGTTCGCAAATATCGATATCTTCCTGTTGAATCTCATCGCTGAATAGTTTGTCCTGATCGATGAGTTGTTGTGTTTTTTCTGAATCGATATCGCTGTAGTAATAATCGAAAATGACACGTGTTTTATTCTGTTCCGGGATTACACGATTGCTTTGCAGTCTTCCCGGCAGAATATTCAACATGATATTGGGAAAAATACAATAATAGTGTGCATCGCCATCGCCATAAAAGTTACTGTCTTCTTTCGCTTTGTCTAAGGGACTGGATTGATAACTGTACCATCTGGATAGTTTTGTATTATAACTGCGGTAATCCAGTAATTGACTTAATCCAGGATGCACATGGGGTAAATGATAGCCTTCGAGGTAGTTATCCATATAGACTTTCCAGTTACAATCAATGCTAAATTCATCGCGGTGGCTGAACATCATAGAGGAGATATCAATAGGTGCAATTTGATCGGCTATGCCACTTAATAATTCGGATAAAGCCGGAGGCTTTCCTCCAATACAAACAAAGATTAATCCCTGCCAGATGGCGACCTGGGCCTGAGGAAGATGAAACTGACATACGTCAAAGCCTGGCGTACTATCCATCTCCGGGGCCAGTTTTAGCAGTCCATCCAGCGTATAGGTCCAGCCATGATACTTACACCTGAGTGTCTTACTTTGCCCGCTTTCAGTTGCTAATGGACCTGCACGATGACGACAGACATTATGAAAGGCTTTTATCTCATGCTGATCATTTTTTACCAGGACAATGGGTATATTGCCGATTTTAGTCACAACCTGTGCCCCGGGGCGAGGTAACTGGCTGATATGTGCAACCAGTTGCCAGTTATTCTCAAATAGCAGCTTGTTTTCCAGAGGCAACAGATCGGGATCGGTATAAAATTCAGCAGAAAGTGCGAAGGCGTTATCCATCGGCATTTCATTTAACCGGGTTTGTAGGTTCTTATTTAGAGTGAACATGGTTTTCAACAATATGTGATTTAGTCATCAGCATAATCATCATGGATGAATCGAGTTATTTCTGTTAAGTTAACTTCTTTGAGAACGCTGAGCAAGTGAAATATTAACTCGCTAAAATTACTTGTATGCTATTTTGTGGGATATATTGTGTGTGATACCTTCGTTTTAATGACTCCAGCAGCTAACTGGTTAGCGAAAAACAGTGATCGCGAACCGGATGAACCACAGCGGGTTGAATATCATCAAAATAATTCTGGCTGTAATACACAGCAGACAACCTATCTCAAGGTAACCGTTCCCGAGAAAAAATATGCCTGCTGGATTTCAAGGCCCGCATGGATGTGGGGTGCCGAAATGGGTATTAACGAGCATGGTGTAGCCATCGGTAATGAAGCAGTTTTTACTAAACTCATCAACAGAAAAAAATCAGCTTTACTGGGCATGGATCTGTTGAGACTGGCACTGGAACAAAGTACCACTGCCGATGAAGCGCTTGAAGTGATAAGTCATTATTTACTGCATTATGGCCAGGGAGGTGCTGCGGGTTATAAGGATAAAAAGTTTTTCTACGACAATAGTTTTCTTATCATGGACTCAACAGCAGGCTGGCAACTGGAAACCGCCGGCGACCACTGGGTGGCGAAAAGAATCACCGAGCAGAATGGCAAGGTCGCTATTTCTAACAATTTGTCCATCGGCACCGATTATGATCGATGTAGTGATGGTTTACTGGATTTTATGCTGAGCAATGGATTCTGGCATGGTAAAGGCGAGTTTGATTTTAAAGCCACCCTGGGGACGCGTTTTATGCCATGGGCTGGTCGAGCAGATAAAAGACGACTGTGTAATCTGGCAGGATTAGACCTGCTTGATACTGAGAATGTTCAGGCATTTCAATTAGCCGATTTATTACGTCGACATCTTAAAGGGGCTGTACATAGTTCAAATGGTGACGTCTGTATGCATGCTACGGGCTTATTAAGGCCGTCTCAAACCACACAATCGATGATATGTGAGCTTTCATTAACCCAACATCGTCTATGGATGACGGGCAGTACTGCGCCCTGTATTTCAGTATTCAAACCAATGATTGACCCTGAACAAAACTGGTTGTTAAAACACAAAAATTTCTGGGAACAATGGCTTGATATCTATAGAGCAACAGAAAAAGATAAAGAACTAAAACAACGTTTGCTACAGTTAAATGATGCAACGGAACCGGCATTGTGGCAGGCAGATGATAAAGAAGCTACAGCATTATTAAATCAGTGGTGGGACAAGGTTCAGCAACTATGTTTATAAAGAAAGAAAAAATATCTACAGAAAAAAAACAGGTAATTGAAGAATTTCGTCAGCATGTTTCTTCAGGAAAAGCTGCTTTTTTTGAAAAATATCAAATGCAATTTGTTGCTGGAGACCGATCAGGCTGTTGGCTTGAAGATATGGATGGTCAACAACAGTTATTTAATTTGCACTGTAATGGTGGCGTATTTAATCTGGGGCATCGGAACCCACAAATTATGCGAACACTGCAAACTGCACTGACGGAGGTTGATATTGGCAACCATCATTTAATGAGTCAGTATCGAGCCAGACTGGCCACCGATCTCTGCCACAGTATGCCTGAACCTTTAAATGCTGTAATCTTTGGTGTTAGTGGGGGGGAAGCCGTTGATGTTGCCATAAAAGTGGCCTGCGGTGCCAGTGGCAGAAAGAAAATTGTTTCTGTTTTTGGTGGCTATCATGGACATACCGGCCTCTCGGTTCAGGCAGGGGATGAGAAATATCGAGCGCCCTTTCACCTTGGCCACACTAATTTTCAGCAGGTGAACTTTAACGATTTAACTGCCATGGATCGAGCTTTGGATAAAGACACTGCTGCGGTTATTCTTGAAACCATTCCTGCGACTCTAGGCATGATAATGCCTGAAGAAGATTATCTGACTACTATAAGAAAATGGTGCGATGAACGGGATATTGTATTGATTCTGGATGAAGTTCAGACAGGCTGGGGCAGAACAGGGAAGCTCTGGGCATTTGAACATTATCATGTGGTACCAGATATTGTGGTGCTGGGAAAGGGCATGTCCGGAGGAATATATCCCATGAGTGCGACGGTGATATCGGATAAACTCAATCAATTATTTGTGCAGGAACCATTTTCACATATTTCTACTTTTGGTGGTTCTGAGCTGGGGTGTGTTGTCTCCAGTGAAGTACTTAAAATAAGTGCATCAGAAGATTTCCTCAATCATGTTAATTTACTGGCAGAACAGTTTCGTCAACAACTTTCCAATGTTTATCAGAAACCCATGACAGGCTTTCAGCAAAAGGGTTTAATGATGGCACTTGAATTGAATTCGGATATTGCCGGGCCGGTGCTGACAAAAACCGCCTATGATCAGGGTTTGTTAATGATTTATGCCAATAATCGGCCATCAGCGGTACAGTTTTTACCTCCATTGATTATGCAAGCTGAACAAATTCCAGCGCTTATCGAGCGGTTAATTAAAGCATTAAAAAAGGCAAAAAAACTCATCCCGTTGATTAATCTAAAAGATAAAGTTAAACACCGTTTTTCTTTTTAACAATGCGGGGTAGACGATTGGAAAACAATAAGCAAACACAATGGTCAGATGAAATCTGGCAACAGTATCTTGAGCAATTGGAAATACAGTTTTCCAGTGGTGAACTCAGTATTAATTCCATTAAAAAAAATACTCATGTCAGTATTGTCGGCTATGGTGAAATTTCTACAATTTTAATGAGCAATCAACAACCTGATTGGGTATTGAAACGTTTACCTATATTTGAAAGTAGAAAACAGGCTGATAATTATCTGAAAAATTATAAAAAATATATTCAGTTATTAGAAAAAGCCAGAATTAACACGCCGTCTCATAGAGAATTTATTGTGGGAAAAAATCCTCGAAGTTTATACTTATTGCAAGCAGCCTTTAATCCTCAACAGGTAGGAAACCAGGCTTTAAAAAATAAGTCGGTGAAGCAACAATTACTAATAATAGAAAAGGTTGTTTACGAAATAGAAAAGATATTTAAATTTAATGAAATTAGCCAGGAAGAGAAAGGTGATTATCTGCTATCCTGTGATGGCCAGATTTCCAACTGGGCTATTACTGAAGACCAGATTTACTTTATTGATACCAGTACGCCGCTGTTTAAATATCGACAGCAGGAACAACTGGAATATGAATTGTTGCTCAAAAGTACACCAGGATTTATGCGCTGGATAATACGGAGATTTTTTTTAGAGGATGTTCTGCAACGTTATTATGACAAACGGTCAGTTTATATTGATTTACTGGCCAATTTGATTAAGGAACAATTATCTTCATTGATTCCTGAGGCAATGATTTTAATTAATAAAAATCTGGAGACATCCATCGACATAAAAGAAATTGAAAATTATTATCGAGAAGATAAATTTATCTGGTCATTATTTTTACGGTTGAAAAAAATTGATCGCTGGTTATATCGTTATCTCTATGGAAAACCCTATCAATATCTATTGCCGGATAAAATTATCAGATAAATATCTAACCCCCAAAATCATCAATATGGATATTGGATTCTGGGACACCCAGATCACTTAATAAGGATAAAACTGCCCTATTCATAGCTGAAGGTCCACAGATATAACAATCACACTCAGAAATATTAGCATGAGAATTGAGATAATGTTTGGCTAATATCTCGTGAATCATACCTTTATATCCGGACCAGTTTCCAGAGTCATCACTGTCAGAAATAGCAACATTCCAGCTGAAGTTAGGGTGTTGGCTTTGTAAATTATCGAAACTATCTTTATAAAAAATTTCTTTTTCATTCCTTGCACCATACCAGAAGCTAATTTTTCTTGATGTTTTTATCGTTTCCAGTTGATACAAAATATGAGCACGTAAGGGCGCCATACCCGCTCCACCACCGATAAAAATCATCTCATGGGTATTTTCAACTGCATGAAAGTGACCGAAAGGTCCTGAAATATTCAACGAATCGTTCGGTTTAAGCATGAAAAGAAAGCTGGAGGCTTTACCTGGTTCGGTGGATGGGTTTTCTGGAAGAGACAGGCGGATAGTAAATACGAGTTGTTGATGCCTGTCATGAGTGAGAACACCGGGTGGGTTAGCCATGGAATAAGCTCGAGTTATTGTTTCTGTTCGCCGGCTTTGGTTTAATTCCAAAGTTGACCAGATAGATTGATACTGTTCCGGGACTTCTGTCTTGTCAAGCTGCGTGACACCTGGTGGAATATGGAATAATACATATTCTCCGGGTTTAAATTCAAAATGAGTTTCCACAGGTAATGCCAGGATCAGTTCTTTGATCAGTGGTGTTTTAAACTTATTAGAGAGTACTTTGCAACTGATGAGCTGTTGATGTAAGACGGACGCCGGTAATTCAACTTCAACACCTTCGGTTAATGATAATTGACAGGCCAGGCGCATACCATCATCAAGTTGTTGTGGATTGAACATGTTTTTATCGGACGCACTCACCGGTAGGGTAGCATCAACTTTTACTTTACATAACCCACAAACACCACCACCACCACAGTTTGAAGGAAGCTGGTAACCCGATTGAGCCAGGGTATCCATCAGGCGACTATTTTTTATAGCAAAAATCTCCGAGTTAAAGCCACTTTCTGAATGAATCACCACAGGTACACGTTTAAACCTGGCCATCAGATTAAAATCTGTTTTAGAAAAAGCGATAAATAATAACCAGATCCCTGAGATGGCAATGAAACAACTAAGTGAGGCAATAAAAATAACCAAAGCATTATTCATATCATCACGCTCAGTATAATCCATGATATGTAACATCCAGAAAATATCAAAAAGACGCCAGCTGTCTGTTTTTATGCCAACAAACTGGCCGGTATTGGCTTTGAAATATAAACTGCTATTTTCATCATCAGTAAAATCAACTCGCCATAGGGGTAAGGGGAATTTTCGATTTTCCAGAGTTTTATGTTTTTCTTTTGCAAGATTTATGACTGCTCCTTTACCCACAAAATGTTTCTCTGCTATATTTCTGATATCAGCGTCATCAAGTACTATTTTATTAAAATTATCAGCATTAACAATAAATGTATTTTTTAAAGTTTTAACTCGATAGATTGGTTTCTCAAGAAGCGTTTCACTATCAATTGATTGAATAGCAGCATAACGTTTTATGATATTGAGTAAATCATCTGCTCGTCCAGACCAGATAGAGGATTGATTAAACTGAACGAGCTTTCCACCACTTATCTTATCTTTATCAATTAAACTGAAACTAAAACCACTCAGCATCCAGATGACCAGTTGCAGGCCAACAAATAATGCCAGCCATTTATGTACCCTACGAACAATTAATGGAGCTGAAGAGCGGAATGAGTTGCTGGCTGATACTTTTTTAAAGCTATAGAATAATAATCCAAAACCACACAGAGCCATTAATAATCCGGTAGCTGAGGCGAAGCGAAGTAAAGTATTATTGGTATCTACACGGTCGCTATAATCCATGATATGCAACATCCATAAAAAATCAAACCAGCGCCAGAGGTCGCTACGTTTACTACGTAACTGACCGGTTTCAGGGAGAATGTAGAGAGTGGAATCAAGCCAGTCATCGTACTGCACCTGCCATATTGGTTTTTTAGAACCACCAAGTTCAGATGGATAGCGAGGTAAAAGTTGGATATCAACTATTTTATTTTTTCCTGCATAATAACGACTGGCAATTTGTTTTATGTTTGCTGTATCAGGAGGTGGCATTATTTTCTGGGTAACTGCATTAACACGGACCACCTTGTTTTTACTTTTAATAAGATAAACAGGTATTCCATTTAATACGCTCAGGTGAACTGTAGTTTCAGGTTTTTTTGATGACAGCAATTTTGCAGGTAGAGGTCTAATATTAAATTCTGATAACACTATTTTTTTCTGAGGTTTTACCAGATGGTCACCGTGAACAAAATCAATATGAACAGCAGTCATATATAAGCCACTCACAACCCAGATCAATGCCTGAACTCCTATTATGAGCGCTAACCATTTATGGTATTTTCTGAATCGGGAGACAAGTTGCATTGCTTACTGTTACTACAGAATATTATTTAGCAAGAGTCTACCTGAATGCGAATATTATTCCCATTATAGAAGCAAAAAAAAGCTGAATTCCTGTGAGGAAGCCAGCTTTTTAATGGTTAGACGCGTAGTTATTTTTTACTGATGTAATCAATAATAGCTTCCATATCATCCTGGGACATTGGAAACTTGGGCATTGCGGATGCAGCATTATTAAACTTGGGATTTTTAAGTTTTTTAAGAACAAATGCCTTACCCTTAGTTGCAACAACATTGTCCAGTGCCGGACCTAAATTTCCACCACTACCTCTGACCTGATGACATCCCTGACAACCAAAGTTATCAATAAGTGCCTGACCAGAAAGTTGTGGCCTGTCGGCAGATGATGATTTCATTTCACTTCTTACATCCGAAGTTAAAGTGCTATCAAGAAATGCTTCTACAGCCAGAGATTCCTTGCCTGTCATATGTGCTTTTTCACGCATATGTGGCATCACTACGGACCACTCTTTTTTGGAATAATCTGAGGCAGGCCGGGGGTTATGGCAACGACCACAATTTTCACTATATAATCTGGCCCCTTTGGCAATTAAAGATTTATCCTGAGTATGTTGAGCCTGAGAGGAAAAACTGAGCAGGCCAATTACCAGGATTGTAAATAAATTAAATAATTTCATGATATTCTCCCCTTAAAAGCCGAAAGCCAGTTGAACAAATAAACGGTTATCTTTTGAGCCGTTATCGAGTTTGGTGTCTTCATAGGAAAATTTGAGCGCAGCACTGGATTCTAACCAGTAATTGATACCCATAGTCCAGCGTTTACCACCTTCGATTTTATTGACTTCTGAATACCGCAGAACAAGTTCTACCGGATTAAGCATTTCGTTACCAAATTGTCTTAAAGACCAGGAGCCCTGTAGATAGATACCGTCTCGATCAAAATCAACTTTCTCATTGGTCAGTTCTTCAATTCCCTGTGTTGTCGTTGAAATATATTCACCACGAATACTGGTGTAAGTACCATTCCAGGTAACATCTACCGCCGATATGGAAAAATCTAGCTTACCGGTGGTGTCATAGGCGCCATTATAAAAGGAATAACCAACTTCCCATTGTGGAAGAAATGCTAAGGCAACTCGACCACCAAAGGCTTTGTTATCATTGTTATCGCCATTATTGGCTTCAAAAACGAC
>DRNA01000344.1 GCA_011322365.1 Aeromonadales bacterium
CCTGGGCTGAAAAGCCACAACTTGGGAATTTAGGTGAACCCTTCATATAAAGCAGAATATCGTTTTCAGCAATTTGCTGTTTAATTTTGTCCAGTGTTTCCATGGTTAGCCTCTGTTTTCTTTAAATGCCGGTCGAAATCATTTCAACCCACAAGTTATTTAATATGTATATAATAAACATCCTTCTGCAATTAACCCAGCTATTTGCTTGATAAGCAATTGGCTTTCTGTCATCCCGACCCTCTTTCTGTCATCCCGACCTTGTGGAGGGATCTTAAAGCTTCAAGATCCCTCCACAAGGCCAGGATGACAACTTATCTGTTAGATAAAGAGTTTTATTTTAGCAATTTCAATTAATTTCATCAGTTTTCAATAAAACTGAGTTAAATGCAAAGACATAATTATAAATGAATAGTGACCTAATGTCGCTGGTACAGTTCATATTGTTTTGGGCTTGATTTTTTTCCCGAAAATAATGAAATATCTGCAACCGATCAACGACAGGTCTGACCAGAAAATGAGATAATTTTTGTCCACATTCGCCTATGCCTTACACGATCAGGCTTTCCGTACTTATCCACAGATTGCCTTCAGATTATCCACAGAAAATTTTCATGGTTATCCCCTTGCTTTGAGAGCAAAAACACTCTATCTTGTTACTTGAGGCATGTGGATATACCATATGTTGTGTATTTATGGATTTATTATGAAGTGTAAAGCCACTGTGAACTCATTAAAGTTCCTGAATTTTCACCACCTTAGGAGCGTTTGTTGATGAGAAACCTACCTCGGTTTTCGTTGTCCACTTCATGTAGGGATCCATGGTATAAAACAAGCAGTTTTTCAAATAATTTAAACATTTTAAAATACAACACACTGACAAAATAATATTAGCCAGCGAGTACGTTTGTGCTTGCCAATTGGTAGGGGATTTCGTTCGATGGAAACAGAGGGCTTTTCAACAACAACAAAAGGTGTTCAAGCATCTAATCAAAATTTAACCGAGACTATGCCAGCAGACGGTAAAATCATAGAAAACCTCAAAGTCATTCGCAGAAATGGCAAGGTCACACCCTATGATGATTCAAAAATCAGAATCGCCATGACCAAGGCATTTTTAGCGGTAGAAGGTGGAAATGCAGCCGCGTCAAGCAGGATACATGAGATTGTCGATAAACTGACTTCTCAGATTACCTCGGCATTCCAACGTCGCCTGCCCGACGGTGGCACCATTCACATCGAAGATATTCAGGATCAGGTCGAACTGTTCCTGATGCGTTCCGGTGAGCAGAAAATAGCACGTTCCTACGTTTTATATCGGGAAGAACGTAATGTCGCCAGAACGGTGAATCACCCTGAAAACATTGCCGAGTCAAAAGATGAAAGTATTAAAATCATCACTAAAGATGGCAAACCTGTTCCCTTTGATGAAGCCCGCTTAAATTCCATTGTAGCCGAAGCCGTAGAAGGCCTGGCCGAAGTGGATGCAGATACCGTCATTAAAGCGGTTAAGCGTAATATTTTTGACGGCATGTCTGAATCGGACATGGGTGAAGTCATTGTCATGGGCGCTCGCGGGCTGATTGACAAAGATCCGAATTACTCCAACGTTGCAGCTCGCATGTTAATGGATAATATTCGCACCGAAGCCCTGAGTTTTCTCTATCAGACCGATAGAAAAGCCACCCAGAGCGAACTTAATGAAACCTATAGCGATGTGTTTGCCAAAACTATTGAACGCGCCAGTAATCTGGAACTACTTGATAGCGAACTGACACGCTACGATCTGAAAAAACTGGGCGCGGCACTGGTGCCCGAGCGGGATTTCACCTTTACCTATCTCGGTTTGCAAACACTTTATGACCGCTATTTTATCCATAGTGATGACCAACGCTTTGAATTACCTCAGATTTTCTTTATGCGTGTGGCCATGGGGCTGGCCATCAATGAAGTCGACAGAGAAAACCGTACCATCGAATTCTACAACCTGCTCTCCAGTTTTGATTTTATGAGCAGTACCCCTACTCTATTTAATTCCGGCACCTTAAGACCGCAACTATCCAGTTGTTATCTCACCACAGTACCCGATGATCTCGATGGCATATTTGGCGCCATTAAGGATGACGCCCTGCTCTCCAAATATGCCGGCGGATTAGGCAATGACTGGACTCCGGTGCGCGGCATGGGTGCTCACATCAAAGGCACCAATGGAAAATCTCAGGGCGTTGTGCCCTTTCTTAAAGTGGCTAACGATACCGCACTGGCGGTCAACCAGGGCGGAAAGCGCAAAGGCGCCATGTGCGCCTATCTTGAAACCTGGCATATTGATATCGAAGAATTTCTCGATTTACGCAAAAATACCGGCGATGATCGCCGCCGCACCCATGACATGAATACCGCCAACTGGATCCCGGATCTGTTTATGGAGCGCGTCATCAAAGAAGAACAATGGACGCTGTTTTCACCCAACGACACCCCCGATCTACATGACCTTTGTGGGGATAAATTCCGCGAGCGCTATGAATATTACGAAGCAAAAGCCGAACGCGGTGAAATGCCACTGAGCAAAACCATAAAAGCACTGGATCTGTGGCGCAAAATGCTCGGCATGATTTTCGAAACTGGCCATCCCTGGATCACCTTTAAAGATCCCTGTAATTTACGTTCACCCCAACAACACGTGGGCGTGGTGCACAGCTCCAATCTATGTACCGAGATCACCTTAAATACCAGTACCGAAGAAATTGCCGTGTGTAACCTGGGTTCGGTCAATCTGGCACAGCATATTGATGAAAATGGCATCAATATGCAAAAACTGGAAAAAACCGTATCAACAGCCATGCGAATGCTGGATAACGTGATTGATTACAACTTCTATTCTGTACCGCAGGCCCGACACTCCAACCGTCTGCACCGTCCTGTTGGCATGGGCATGATGGGTTTTCAGGATTCCCTGCATAAATCAAAGCTGAGTTATTCTTCAGAAGAAGCGGTAGAATTTGCCGATAAAACCATGGAAGCGATTTCCTATTTTGCCATCAAAAGCTCATCGGATCTGGCTGAAGAACGAGGCACTTACCCCAGCTACGAAGGTTCACTCTGGAGCCAGGGTATTTTACCCATCGACTCCATCGATCTGCTGGAAAAAGGTCGTGGCAACTATATCCAGATGGACAAATCATCCACCCTGGACTGGGCGACACTCAGAGAACGTGTCAAAGCCGTCGGTATGCGTAATTCAAATACCATGGCCATCGCACCCACCGCCACTATTTCCAATATCTGTGGGGTGAGTCAATCCATTGAACCCACTTACCAGAACATCTACGTTAAATCCAACCTCTCGGGTGAATTTACCGTAGTCAATCCTTACCTCGCCAATGAACTAAAAGAAATGGGGATCTGGGATGATGTTATGGTCAATGACATCAAATACTATGAAGGTTCAGTACAAAATGTTGATCGTATACCCGATGAAATTAAAGCCCGCTATGCTACCGCATTCGAAATGGACTCTCGCTGGTTAATAGAAGCCGCCTCAAGGCGTCAAAAATGGATTGATCAGGGTGAATCACTCAACCTTTATCTGGCCGAACCTTCCGGTAAAAAACTCGATAGCCTGTATAAACTGGCCTGGGTACGTGGTTTAAAAACCACCTATTACCTGCGCTCTCTAGGGGCCACTGCGGCAGAAAGCAGTGCCACCAAAAGCGCACAACCGGAAGCGGAAGAAATGCCGAAGGTATGCTCCATTTTAGATCCGGAATGTGAAGCCTGCCAGTAAGGTTTAAAACGCCGCCTGTTGAGTTCAATAAGCGGTTTGAAATTTGTTTGTAGAAAAAAAGATATTTGTAGGAGTTTAAAAATGTTGAATTGGGATGACCCTATCGCGGCCTTCAGTAATAAAAGTGCCCCCATACCGCAAGCTGCCACTCAGCAGGAAGCGGTAACCAGCATTCCGCCAATAGGGGCAGAAATTGACGCTGAAATAAAAGCCGATTATATCGAAGAAGATACACAAAAAATTATCCATAAGCAGGATAACACCGCCTCGCTAAAACCGATTAATCCAGAAGATAAGCGCGTCATCACCGGCGAAACCGATGTCAACCAGCTGGCGCCGTTTAAATACCCCTGGGCCTGGGATTATTTCCTCAATGCCAACAAAAATCACTGGACGCCATTAGACATTTCCATGGCGCAGGATGTGCACGATTACAACCACAAACTTACCATTGAAGAACGTCATGTCTATGAAAACGTGCTGGCTTACCTCACCACATCCGATGTATTAGCAATGAGAAATATCGGCCTGGCGGTGATGGAAAAAATGCGTGCACCCGAACTACAGATTTATCAGGCACGTCAGGTTTACGAAGAAGCCCTGCACACCTGGACTTATCAGCATTGCATCGAAAGCCTGGGGCTGGATCAAAGTGAAATCTACAACCGCTATCGCGTAGTACCACAAATCCACGCCAAAATTAAAATGGCCAATAATCGCATTGCTTCAATTTTACGAGCCGATATCGATCTCACCAATAAAGACGAGCAGCAAAACTTTATCCAGGCCTATGCCTTTTTTGCCGGCGTATTCGAAGGCTGCTGGTTCTACAATGGCTTCACCCCTATCTTTGCATTGCAAAGACGCGGCCTGATGAAAGGCACCTCCGAACAACTGCAATACATCATGCGCGACGAAGTCCTACATGCCTCATTTGGCATCAGAGTCGTCAACCAGATCTGCAAAGAAGAAAACATCACCATCGACCCCGAAGCCATGCGCATCATGTGGGACGAAGCCGAAGCCGTAGAAATAGACTACGCCAACTATATCTTAAAAGATCAAATCCTCGGCTACTCAGCGGAAGAGCACATGGAACAATTCCGCTTCATAGCCAACCGCAGAGCCCGAAAACTCCACATAACCGAACCCTTCCCCGGCGCCGAAAACGTCCTACCCTGGCTAGACGAACAGGCCAACATGAGAAAAGAGAAAAACTTCTTTGAAACAAGGGTAACTGAATATCAGACAGGTGGGGCTTTGAATTGGGATTGATTGATTTATTTGTGATTAAAAGCAACAAGTGGGCCAAAAAAAGCATCTACTGGCCCTGCAAATACGTCTCATTTACATTGGAGTTTTCCGAATATAATTTTTAACTAATTGAAATATAAGGATATTAATTTTTATGCTACATCTAGGATCAAAAGAAGGAATTCATAATACACTAGTGCAGAGTCTCTTCAAGGGTGGTGGGATTCTGTAAAACCCCTCATTATCA
>DRNA01000345.1 GCA_011322365.1 Aeromonadales bacterium
GCTAATTCCGAAGATAATGAGTTTAAGTTGTGACATTGTTTGAATGAATCGAATTATAGATATAGTCTAAATATAGACTATTATCATGATGTTTTCAGTGCATATATACCCGTCTGAACTCTGAAACAGGCATCTTCAAGTAGAACGGGTATAAATGCCTTATATCATGTTTAGCGATTTTTTTCTTTGTAGCTTATGCTGATACATCAATTTGTCCGCTGAAGAAATTGCATTGGACAGGGATTGATCCGCTACCAATGTTGTGGTTCCAAAACTGAAATTCAGGCTATTACCATTAAATTTATGTGTAATATCAGGAACATCTGTTAACAGCTGAATAAAACGGGAATTTGCCTGCTTTAAAGAACAACCCTTCATCCAGATAATGAATTCATCCCCACCGATACGATAGATATTATCGCCATCACGTAAGGATTGTTGTACATGATTAACGAAAATTTTAATTAATTCATCACCATAAGTATGCCCCAGGGTATCGTTGATACTTTTGAGATCGTCCAGATCGCAAAGCACAAATGTGGATATTTCATTTTGTCTGACTTTAAAATGTAAATCCAGAGCTCTTCTATTTAATGATCCGGTCAGAGGGTCTTTATAACTTTGATCTTTTAAAGAGATGTTTAATTGTGCCAATTGATTATTTATTTGATACAGAGTCAGGGACGATTTTTCAAAAATAACAATGAGGATACTGAAAGCCAGTGACATCTGAGCCAATAGATCGATGTATGAATTATAAATTAAGGTATCTCTTAAATTAAAACTACCAAATTGTAACAGGGCTTTCATGGCGGTAGGGAAAACAATCAGATAAAAAAACCAGATAAGGATATTCAGAAACAAAATACCTTTTACTACCTTTTGCCCTACGCCCTCAGTTATTCCCGGGTAACTGGAAGAGAATTGATAGAAACTGAGTGCCAATAAAATAATAGCTAATGGAGCCTGAATAGCCACATAATTATTTAAATCCTTGACAAATATCAACATGAACACACTGATAATAAACCAGGCAATAATTAATATTTTCTGTTGCCTGAGGATATAATCCTTTTTGTTGTTGCACAATTCCAGTATCGCCAGATAAAGATAAAGATAAATAAAAAATAAACCTTTTCCTATCAAATAAAATCCCTTTAATAGATAGATAACCGACAACATAAGGATGGAAACAGGTGGGGCAGTGATTTTTGAGTTATAGAGGATAACAACAGAAAGAAGACTAAGAGTGAGCCAGAACCATGAGATAAAAAAGTGATAGGTACTTAGTGATTTATTTGAATTTAACAGATAAAACAACAGTGAAAATAACAGTGCAGAGGCTGTCTGTAATAACAGTCCCGCATTACCAACAATCAACTTAAGGGCGGTTATTTCCATTGACAATTATATGATTAAAACAATTAACTAAAGTCTAGCTCTAAAATACGGGTTGTCAATCTAACAGATATCCATAAAGTCAGGAGTTGTTATAGCCTGTTGAAATTTTTATCCATCAAAGCTGTGAGCACGGCCTCACCGGAAGGTGAAATTTTAACCATAGCGTAACGGGCTTTAATATAAATTTTTGCCTTACCTTCTTCAAAAAAATAGTTTTCAATACCTAAAGAAAGCCCTTTATTCACATAAAACTTAATTTTAAACTGGTTTTTTGGCAAGGTTTCACCCTCATAAACTTTAACAAACGAAGCAATGTTTCTGTTATTGATACTGACTATGGCATAGCCACCAGAAGGTGTTTTCAAATTATGATCGAGGTAATATTTATTCAAATCGTTGGTCAGAACGTACCTCAAATTTATATAATCACCCTGGAGAAAGGATCTCGGATCAATGGGAGCCAGAGGTAATAGAATCTCATGGCTTTTCTTCAACTGGGTTTCTTTTTGATAAATCATGGTATTGATAACCGCAAAAATAATTACCGATGATAATAAAAATAGTTTTAGCCTGATATTTTTTTCCATATTATTGAACCTTTTTTTGCCACATTAAAATTGCGGCATAAAGTAAAAACAATGCGAATGCAGTAGACAATAACAGATAGGACTTGTGAATTAATGTCATTTGTAGCGAATAGTAATAATAGAAAAGGGAAAGAGGTAAGGTCATATAGCCCAGAGTAAGAATATAGTTGTCACAAAGATA
>DRNA01000346.1 GCA_011322365.1 Aeromonadales bacterium
ATTAAAAAAAGTCTGTCATCCTGAGCTTGTCGAAGGATCTTACTGCTCGGCGTTAGATTCCTCCACTGTGGTCGGAATGACAAGAGAATTCGAGTTTAGAGTATTAAAAAACAGTCTGTCATCCTGAGCTTGTCGAAGGATCTTACTGCTTGGCGTTAGATTCCTCGACTGTGCTCGGAATGACAAAGCGTTAATGCTCGGAATGACAAAGCGTTTGCGGTCGGAATGACAAAGCGTTAGTGCTCGGAATGACAAGTGTTTAGGACTCGGAATGACGATGAATTCAGTGACGAGTTTCGAGGGACAGAGCGGGACTTTTTTTAAAAAATAAATTATTGAGGAATAAACGATGAATAACAACAGGCATGACCCTTCAAGACATATTAGTGCACCTAAGGGTACTCAATTGCAGACTAAAAGCTGGTTAACGGAAGCGCCTTTACGTATGTTAATGAATAATCTGGACCCGGAAGTGGCTGAAAGGCCGGAAGATCTGGTGGTCTATGGCGGTATTGGCCGTGCCGCCAGAAATTGGGCCTGTTATGATAAGATCGTTGAAACCCTGAAAACACTTGAAAACAATGAAACCCTGTTGGTGCAATCCGGTAAACCTGTGGGCGTGTTTCAGACTCACGAAGATGCTCCCCGTGTACTCATTGCCAATTCTAATCTGGTTCCTCACTGGGCTAACTGGGAACACTTTAATGAACTGGATAAAAAAGGCCTGATGATGTATGGCCAGATGACAGCAGGATCCTGGATTTATATTGGCAGCCAGGGCATTGTTCAGGGAACTTATGAAACCTTTGTTGCCGTGGCAAAACAACATTTCGATGGTAATTCTGCAGGAAAATGGATCCTCACCGGGGGTTTAGGTGGTATGGGTGGTGCACAAACCCTGGCAGCAACGATGGCAGGGTTTTCCATGATAGCGGTGGAATGCGATCCCAGCCGGATCGATAAACGTATTGAAACAGGTTACGTGGATATCCGTTGTGATAACCTCGATGATGCACTCGCTTTAATTGAAAAAGCTAACGAAACAGCGGAACCCATTTCCATTGGGCTACTCGGTAATGCTGCTGATATTTTCCCCGAACTGGTAAAACGCGCAGTGAAACCCGACGTTGTTACCGATCAAACCAGTGCTCATGATCCACTTAATGGTTATTTACCGCTGGGTTGGAGTATGGAAAAAGCCGCTGAGATGCGTGTCAGTCAACCGCAACTGGTGGTAACGGAAGCTAAAAAGTCCATGGCCATACAGGTTCAGGCAATGCTGGATTTCTGGCATCAGGGTATACCTACCCTGGATTATGGCAACAATATCAGACAGATGGCATTAGAAGAAGGTGTCACTCATGCATTTGATTTCCCGGGATTTGTACCCGCCTATATACGTCCTTTGTTCTGTCAGGGTATCGGCCCTTTTCGCTGGGCTGCCTTATCCGGTGATGCAGAAGATATCTATAAAACTGACGCCAGAGTTAAAGAGCTGATCCCGGATGATAAGCACCTGCACAACTGGCTGGATATGGCCAGAGAACGTATCCAATTTCAGGGTGTTCCCTGTAGAATATGCTGGGTTGGACTCGGGCAACGGGCTTTATTAGGTCTGGCTTTCAATGAAATGGTCAGAAAGGGGGAATTAAAAGCCCCGCTAGTTATTGGACGCGATCATCTGGATTCCGGCTCCGTCGCCAGCCCTAACCGGGAAACCGAATCCATGAAAGATGGTTCTGATGCCGTTTCAGACTGGCCGTTGCTCAATGCGCTGTTAAATACCGCCAGTGGAGCAACCTGGGTCAGTTTGCATCACGGTGGTGGTGTGGGTATGGGATTTTCCCAGCATTCAGGTATGGTGATTGTCTGTGATGGCAGCGAAGATGCAGATCGACGCCTGAAACGTGTCCTCACCAATGACCCGGCCACAGGTGTTATGCGTCACGCCGATGCCGGTTATGATATAGCAAAAGACTGTGCCCGTGGACATGGTTTACAGTTACCCATGTTAGATAATTGAGTTTCGAATAAATAATAGCCTTTATACCCATCTTCAATGATTATGGGTATATACCACAATGTCATAGGTAGGTACTTAAGAAAAATATAACTGTAAAAGGGGTGTCATTCCGAAAGCTTGCCCCATGACCACAGGGAGTGCTTTGGGTGCTGTAATGGAGGAATCTTTCAGTGACAACAGTATTAGCGGAGCAAGATCTCTCCACTACGGTCGAGATGACAGGCTATTTTTCCTTAAGTTCTTACCTATGACCACAATGTAAAGATACTAAATAAATTTTTCAGGAGTTAACAATGGAAAAATGTATCATCAAACCCGGTGAATTAACACTGGCCAACTTGCGAAAAATCTGGACCAGCCCCTGTCGAATCAAGCTTGATGAAAGTTGTTTCTCCAGAATTCACGCCAGTGCAACCACCGTGCAGAATGTGATAAAAAACAATGAAGTGGTTTATGGTATCAACACCGGTTTTGGTCTGCTCGCCAGCACCCGTATTGAAGATAAGGATCTGCAGTTATTGCAGAAAAGTCTGGTGCTTTCCCATGCGGTAGGTACCGGAGAAGCAATTGATGAGGATACGGTCAGATTATTAATGATTTTAAAGGTCAGCAGTCTGGCACAGGGCTATTCAGGTATCCGACTTTCTACCATTGAAGCCCTGTGTGATCTCATCAATGAAGGCATCACGCCTTTTATTCCAGCTAAAGGCAGTGTTGGCGCTTCCGGTGATCTTGCACCCCTGGCTCACATGAGTGCCACTTTAATGGGGGTGGGTGATGTTTTTTATCGGAGTGAGCAAATCACTGCCAAAGCCGCCTTAAAAAAATGTGGACTCTCAGCCATTCAACTTGAAGCCAAAGAAGGACTGGCTTTATTAAATGGGACACAGGTATCAACCGCTCTGGCGCTACGCGGCTTGTTTGAAGCCGAGCAGAACTTCACTGCCGCACTTTATTGCGGCGCACTCTCTGTGGATGCTGCTGCTGGTTCAGATGCGCCTTTCGATAAACGTATCCATCAGGTACGTGGTCACAAAGGGCAAATTGATGTTGCAGCAAACTTCAGAAAATTACTGCTGCATAGCGAAATTCGTCAATCTCATCTCGATTGTGATCGCGTACAGGACCCCTATTCTCTGCGTTGTCAACCTCAGGTGATGGGCGCCATTTTAACGCAGTTGCGTTACGCCACCGATATATTATTAACCGAAGCTAACGCCGTTTCAGATAACCCGCTGGTGTTCTTTGAAGACGGTGATATTATCTCGGGCGGAAATTTTCATGCAGAACCCGTGGCTTTAGCTGCCGATGCCCTGGCTGTAGCCATTTCAGAAATTGGTGCGATATCAGAACGTAGAACGGCATTGTTGATCGATAAACACCTATCAGGATTACCGGCTTTTCTGGTTGAAAATGGCGGTGTTAATTCCGGCTTTATGATTGCCCATGTCACTGCCTCTGCATTAGCCAGTGAAAACAAATCCCTGGCACATCCTGCCAGCGTAGACAGTCTTCCCACTTCCGCTAATCAGGAAGATCACGTCAGCATGGCAACCTTTGCAGCACGTCGACTGATTGAAATGAATGAAAATGTCAATGGAATTCTCGCCGTTGAATATCTGGCGGCAGCACAGGGAATTGATTTCAGAAGCCCCCTTAAAACGTCACCACTATTGGAAAAATTTCATCAACAGTTACGCGAACAGGTCGCACGATATGACCAGGACCGCTTTTTTGCTCCGGAAATTTCCCGGGCTAAAATGCTATTAAAAAATCAGGATTTGAGAGATGAGTTAGATGGCGAGATAATCGGTTAAAAGAAGTTGAACAGGAATCTTACGCCAGGCATTAAGATCCTTCAACAGGACAGGCGTGAGAGTTTCGAGTTTTAAGACAAAATTGTTTGTCATTCTGAACTTACAATTGTTTGTCATTCTGAGCCTGTCGAAGAATCTTATGCTAGCCTCAAGATCCTTCAACTTCGCTACGCTTCGTTCAGGATGACTAAATTGTTTGTTGTTTACACTGCGCTTCGTTCAGGGTGACAAAATTGTTTGTCGTTTACACTGCGCTACGTTCAAGTTGTCAGATATGATCATTTTACACCTCATTCAGGATTACCGAATTTATTACGCCTTCTTATCATCTGCCAGATAAAGCCAGGTTTCCAGTACTGAATCTGGATTTAATGAAACGGAATCAATGCCTTCTTCCATTAACCACAATGCCAGATCTGGATGGTCGGAAGGCCCCTGACCGCAAATGCCGACATATTTTCCGGCCTTTTTACAGGCCTGAATCGCAAGATGCAACAGCGCTTTTACCGCAGGATCGCGTTCATCGAATTTATCGGCAATTAAGGCTGAATCTCTATCGAGCCCAAGAGTTAACTGGGTTAAATCATTTGAGCCTATTGAAAAACCATCAAAGTATTCCAGAAAAGAATCGGCGATTAGTGCATTGGTGGGTAGTTCGCACATCATGAT
This sequence comes from Aeromonadales bacterium, assembly GCA_011322365.1. Classification (GTDB taxonomy): domain Bacteria; phylum Pseudomonadota; class Gammaproteobacteria; order Enterobacterales; genus DRNA01. The sequence continues at coordinate 4,510 of DRNA01000346.1, forward strand.
AAGTTTCAATCCGTTCTCGCCGCGTTTTAAGCCATTTTCCGCTAATAATTCCACTACCTGTCTGGCTTCGTCTACGGTACGTACAAAGGGGATCATAACTTCAACATTCGTTAAGCCCATTTCATCGCGCACATATTTAAGTGCTCTGCATTCCAGTTGAAATGCTTCACGGAAACTGTCAGAAATATAACGTGAGGCACCTCTGAAACCCAGCATGGGATTTTCTTCATCAGGTTCATAAAGATCGCCACCAATCATATGAGCATATTCATTAGATTTAAAATCTGACATGCGCACAATGACACGTTCAGGTGCAAAGGCTGCAGCCAACGTTGAAATACCTTCGGCGAGTTTTTTGATATAGAAATCTACCGGACTTTCATAACCGGCCATCTGATCACGAATAGTCGCTTTAAGATTTTCATCGCTCAGAGAATCAAATTCAATCAGCGCTTTCGGGTGTACACCGATCATGACATTAATAATAAACTCCAGTCGAGCCAGACCGATGCCTGCATTGGGAAGCGCCTGAAATTTAAATGCGCCATCAGGGTTGGCAACATTCATCATAATTTTAAACGGCAATTCAGGCATGTTATCAATTGCACTTTCCTTAATACTGAAATCGAGCAGTCCCTCATAAACAAAACCGGTATCACCTTCCGCGCAGGATACAGTGACCTTATCATTCTCTTTGATTATCTCAGTTGCATTGGTTGTACCTACAATGGCAGGGATGCCAAGTTCACGGGCTATTATGGCAGCATGACAGGTACGTCCACCACGATTGGTAACGATAGCTGAAGCCCGTTTCATAATCGGCTCCCAATCAGGATCGGTCATGTCGGTAACCAGGACATCCCCTTTTTTTACTTTTGCCATTTCACTGATATCATTTAACACGCGTGCTTCGCCCGCACCGATACGCTGTCCTATCGCCCGGCCTTCTACAATCACTTTACCTTTTTCATTTAATTTATAATTTTCCAGAACACGGGCATCGGTACGGCTTTGTACGGTTTCCGGTCGGGCCTGTACAATATACAGTTCGCCATCAGCGCCATCTTTTGCCCATTCAATATCCATGGGCCGTCTGTAGTGCTTTTCAATAATTAGTGCCTGTTTAGCCAATGACTCAACTTCAGAGTCGGTTAAACTGAAAGTTTGACGATCGGCCATATCCACATCGACGATTTCAACGGCTTTACTGTGTTCACGGTCATCACTGTAAATCATTTTGATAGCTTTTCCGCCGAGCGTGCGGCGCAAAATAGCAGGTCGTCTGGCTTCTAATGTGGCTTTATGCACATAAAATTCATCCGGATTAACAGCACCCTGAACCACAGTTTCCCCCAGACCAAAGGCTGAAGTAATAAATACCACGTCTTCAAAACCCGACTCGGTGTCCATGGTAAACATAACGCCACTGGAGCCGATATCACTTCTTGCCATTTTCTGGATACCGGCAGAAAGTGCAACACCTTTGTGATCAAATCCCTGATGTACACGGTATGAAATGGCACGATCGTTAAATAAAGAAGCAAAAACTTCCTTCACTGCCAACATGATATTGTCCAGCCCTCGAACATTCAGGAAGGTTTCCTGCTGGCCGGCAAAAGATGCATCGGGTAAATCCTCTGCTGTTGCCGATGAACGAACAGCCACTGCAAATTCATCTTCAGCTACATTGCCACGCATTTGATGGAAGGCATCGCTGATGGCTTTTTCCAGTTCTGGCAGTAAACTGGCCTGCATAATCGATTCACGAATAGTGGCACCTGCGGTAGCGAGTGCATCCACATCGTCAACATCAAGCTCGTCGAGAATGTTATAAATAGACTGATTCAGGCCACTTTGTTCCAGAAAATCTGTAAAGGCTAATGCCGTGGTAGCAAAACCTCCCGGAACTTTAACGCCCAGTTTGGAAAGATGGCTGATCATTTCACCTAAAGAGGCATTTTTACCACCCACAACCTCTACATCATTCATTCCCAGATTGTCATACCAGAGTACGTAATCGCCCACAACTTTGCCCCTTTAAACGTGAATAATACTGCTGAGTTATCATTGGAAAATTACGTAAATAGTAGTAACCTGATACGCTAAATCCAAATACCTGTATATTGTACTCAATCTGGCGGAAAGAATGAAACGATCAGTGTTTTTTATCTCAGATAGAACCGGAATTAGTGCCGAAATCTTTGGCAGAGCTCTTTTAAGTCAATTTGAGCATGAAATTGAATTCGATGAAAAGACACTCCCATTCATTGATACGGCTGACAAAGCCGCTGAAGCACGAAAAATGATAGAGGAAGCATACCAGCAGTCTTCTGACCGGCCTCTGGTTTTTGATACCATCGTTAATCCTGATATCCGCGCCATAATTCACCAGAGTCCGGCGCTTATCATGGATTTTTTCCAGACTTTTATTGGTCCTCTGGAAAAAGAACTTAAAACTGCCTCATCATTTACCGTAGGCCGCCATCATGCCTATGACAGAAGTGGTGAATATAACAACCGTATTAAAGCAGTTAATTTTGCACTCAATAGTGATGATGGAGCCTCAATGAAGTATTTTGATGATGCCGAAGTTATTCTACTGGGTGTCAGCCGCTGTGGTAAAACGCCCACCAGTCTTTATATGGCGATGCAGTTTGGAATTTTTGCAGCTAATTATCCTTTTGTTTCTGATGATATGGATAAATTAACACTCCCAGCGGAACTAAAGAAAAACAAATCGAAGCTTTTTGGACTAACTATTGATCCGAATCGATTGCATGAAATAAGAACTCAACGTCGAGCAAACAGCCAATATGCTTCATTACAACAGTGTCGCCTGGAGGTCAGACTGGTAGAAATGCTCTATAAAAAAGAAAATATACCCTGTTTAAATACTTCGTCTAAATCAATAGAAGAAATAGCAGTGTTAATATTAGAGCGATGTGAACTGGAGAGACGAACATTTTGACAGAACTTGCCAACCCGGATAAAACCCTGTTTGAAGAACATATCCTTATTGATAAAGGTAGCCATACGCCCACTGACCTGTTAAGTGTAAGGTGTAATTTTTCCAGGCAGAAAGTTAAACGTTTATTGCAAAAAGGTTGTGTGTGGTTATCCAGAAATAACCGAACCATCAGGATCAGAAGAAGTACCAAACCACTTATTCGAGGCGACAAGCTACATATCTATTATGACGAAAAAGTATTGTCACAATTCCCCATCCCTGCCACATTAATTAAAGATGAAGGTGACTATAGTATCTGGTATAAGCCTTATGGAATGTACTCCCAGGGCTCAAAATGGGGTGACCATTGCACGCTCTATCGTTGGGCCGAACAGCATCTGTCTCCTCAACGGAAGGCATTTATTGTACACCGCCTCGATCGAGCTGCTAATGGTTTAATGATCCTCGCCCATAGTAAATCCATGGCAGCACAATTTTCAAAGATGTTCCAGTTAAAACAGATTTATAAATGCTATGAGGCCAAAGTTCATGGGCAATTCCTTTCAGGTATTAAACCCATTAAAATTGAAACGCAGGTTCAAAATAAAAATGCTGTCAGTTATTTCTCGTTAATTAAATATGATAAGTTAAACGACACTTCGCTAGTTTCTGCCACCATTGAAACCGGTAGAAAACACCAGATAAGAATACACCTTTCTGAACTGGGATATCCCATTGTCGGCGATAGACTCTATGGCATTGGCAATGAAAAGGAAGATCTCCACCTAATGTCCAAAGTCTTAAGATTTAAATGTCCGCTGGATGGAATTCATAAAGAATTTATCTTGCCAGAAAATTTTCGCGCCCAATAATTTATTCCGTCTCTAATCTTTCCCAATCCTCATAAGCCTGTTCCAGTTGAAATTCAAATGAAGATAATTTTTCAATAACTTTATTAGTTTCAGTTTCCGGCTGTTGAAAAAAATCAGCACTGTTAATCAGCGTCTGAAGCAATGAAATTTCATTCTCTAATTTCGATATTTTATCTGGCAAGGCATCCAGTAACAGTTTGTCTTTGTATGAAAGCTTTACTTTGGCCTGGTTTATATTTCGAGTTTCCTTAGCCGTTTGGGTGCGTGTGTTTTTCAGCTTTTCTTTATTAATAAGTTGAGATTTCTGATACGCTAACCAGTCGGAGTAACCCCCAACAATTTCTAACAACTCCCCTTTGCGTTCGCGACCAAAAGCATCAAATATTATTGATGTAGTCACGGTTTCATCGACAAAAGCCCGATCATGACTTACCAGCAAAACCGTACCCTGATAATCCGCAATCAACTCTTCAAGTAAATCAAGCGTTTCCATATCCAGATCATTGGTGGGTTCATCTAAAACCAGTAAATTAGAAGGTTTGGAAAAAAGTTTAGCCAACATTAAACGATTAAGCTCTCCGCCAG
>DRNA01000347.1 GCA_011322365.1 Aeromonadales bacterium
ACATGATGAAACCTATATGTCACCCGAAGTAGCCAAAGCCATTAAAAAGGCTGAAGCGGAGGCGAAAGCAAGAAAACCATCTGAACCTTCAAAAGTTGAACCAGCCTCAGTTAATGATGCGGTTATTCCATTGGCGAAAGAAACGCCTTCAAACCCTTAAGGCTTTATTAACATGATCCCTGAAATTGGAAATTTGGCACTTACTTTTGCTTTTGGCATTGCTGTATTACAGTTTGTATTCCCTCTATTAGGAATAGCTACCAACCGTTGGCGATGGGTGTTGCTGGCCAAACCAGCATCTTATCTGTTATTCCTGTTTATCAGTATTTCTATGCTTTGCCTGACCTGGTCATTTTATGTGAATGATTTTTCAGTACTCTATGTGGCCCAGCATTCAAATTCCAGATTACCCACCATTTTCCGGCTAACCGCTGTCTGGGGTGGACATGAGGGCTCTTTTTTACTCTGGGTATTTATGTTGACCCTATGGACTGTAGCGGTGACTTTTCTCAGTAACCAACTGCCTGCTTTAACCCGAGCTCGCGTGCTTTCCATATTGGGGGCCTTAGCAGCCGGTTTCATCAGTTTTATTATATTTACTTCTAATCCTTTTGATCGCATTCCTGTGGATTACCCGCTGGATGGGCAGGATTTGAATCCACTGTTACAGGATTTTGGCATGGTCATCCATCCGCCTATGCTTTATATGGGCTATGTGGGCTTTGCTGTGGCATTTTCCTTTGCTATTGCCGCATTATTGGAAGGGCATCTGGATGCACTCTGGGCCAGATGGGTTCGCCCCTGGACACTGGCTGCCTGGGCTTTTCTCACACTTGGCATAACACTGGGTAGTTGGTGGGCTTATTACGAACTGGGCTGGGGAGGCTGGTGGTTCTGGGATCCGGTGGAGAATGCTTCTTTCATGCCGTGGCTGTTGGGAACGGCATTGATACATTCATTAGCATCAACAGAAAAAAGGGGTGTTTTTAAGTCCTGGACAATTTTACTTGCCATTGCCGCATTCAGTTTTAGTTTACTGGGTACATTTCTGGTGCGTTCAGGCGTGTTGACGTCCGTACATTCTTTTGCCAGCGATCCAGTCAGAGGAACCTATATTTTAATTTTCCTTGGGGTTGTAGTTTCAAGTTCACTATTGCTGTTTGCCATCAAAGCCTCAAAAGTCTCTGTTAGTGGCTGGTTTGACTGGTTATCCCGTGAATTATTGTTATTGCTGAACAATCTTCTCCTTGCGGTTGCAACCCTGATGATTCTATTAGGCACTTTGTTCCCTATTTTGTCCGAGTTATTTGGTTGGGGAGCAATATCCGTTGGTGCACCCTATTTTAATCGTTACTTCACCATTCTAATGACGCCTTTAATCTTTTTGATGGGGCTTGGTTCAATTGTCAACTGGAAGCACTATGATTTTTCCACCCTGGTAAAAAATACCCGAGCAGTTTTTGCCATTTCATTACTATTCGGTCTCAGTATGATCTATTTTGAATCATCACTACCAGCATTAAATCAATTCAAAATGGCATTGGGGATATTTCTATTTTTCTGGGTGACAGGATTAAGTTTGCAGGATATAAGTCGAAAAACCAGAACTAAAAACGGTTTTCAGTTTAAACGTCTTTCGGCAAGTGCCTACGGCATGTATCTGGCTCATATTGGTATGGCCGTTGCGGTACTCGGGGTGGTGATGTCGTCGTTTTTGAGTGTCGAAAAAAATGTTCGTTTGGGGCCCGGCCAAACATTAACTGTTGCTGGTTATGATTTCAAATTCAAAGGGGTTGAAACGGTTAAAGGGGCTAATTTCCAGGGTACACAGGGTAATTTTGAAATTAGTAGAGACGGTGATTTTGTTGCCTTATTGCAACCACAAAAACGTCGCTATTTTGCTTCGGGACAGACTATGACTGAAGCGGATATCGACCCATCATTGGCCAGAGATATTTATGTGGCGATGGGGGAACCACTCAAAGGGAGTACCGATTGGGCCATCAGAATTTATGTTAAGCCATTTGTTCGCTGTATCTGGTTCGGTGGTTTGTTGATGATGTTTGGTGGGGTATTGGCATTAATGGACCGTCGTTATCGTAAAAAAATTAAGGCTCGAATCATGACTAAAGTGACCCTGGATGTATCCGTTTCGACCTCATCAGAAACTTCCGGAGATTAACTGACCTATGGCTCAAACGCGTCGATTGTTATTATACACTTTACCCTTAGCTCTATTTATAGTGGTGACGGTTTTACTTTATTCGGGTATTGGTAAAGATCCCACACTACTTGATTCGCAGATGGTGGGTAAAGTCATACCTGCCTTTAATAAAAGCCGTTTATTACATGCGAATGAAACCATTACCGAAAAGGATATTCAGGGGCCGGCATTGATTAATGTCTGGGGTACCTGGTGTCCTGCCTGTTATCACGAACATCCGCTGATTTTAAAGCTGGCTCGGGAAGACAAAGTAAAAATATACGGTCTTAATTATAATGATAAGAGAGAAGATTCCATTGCCTACCTGAAAAAAATGGGTAATCCCTACACAGCGGTTATTTTTGACGATAATAATCGATTAATGATTGATATGGGTGTCTATGGTGCACCTGAAACTTTCGTAATAGATAAAAATAACCGTATTGTTCATCGTCATGTTGGTGTTATTACCGAAGGGGTCTGGCAGACAAAAATCAAACCAAAGTTGCAACTGACCACAGAGCCGATAACTGCAGGAGAACAAAAGTAATGGCTTACCTGCGCGCTTTTCTGATTATTATCATTAGCTGGATGGTATTTACGACAGCTGTTATTGCCAGTATTGATGTTTACCCCTTTAATGACGCGGTAAAAGAGCAACGTTTTACACAATTAGTTTCTGAATTGAGATGTCCGAAATGCCAGAACAACAATCTGGCAGACTCCAATGCCGGTCTGGCGAAAGATCTGAAGGATATAGTTTATGAAAAGATTCAGGCGGGAGAAAGCGATGAGCAGATTATAGCCTTTATGAAACAGCGATACGGTGATTTCATCAGTTATAAGCCACCACTTAATGTTAAGACCCTTCTTATCTGGTTTGGCCCGGTTCTGGCGATTTTGCTGGGAGCTTTTGGTATCTTTAGATACAGCAGTAAACACCATATTTCCAATAAAACAGAAACCTCGGCGATCTCTGAAAGTAGTCGACAGCTCCTGGATGACTGGGCTAATGATGAAGGAGAGGATGAGCTATGATGATTTTTGTTGTTGCTGGATTTATTTTGTTATTGGTAGTATTTTTGGCCCCCTCTCTTGTTGCTAAGCGTAAAAAGGCTATCCAACAGGTGTCTGATTCTTTTGATATCCGCACCAGGCAGTTAAAATCTGATTATCAGTTCAGGCTTAAAGAGCTCTCCCGTCGACATAAAACCCAATTTTTTACTGACGATGAATACCATCAATTGCAACAGGAGCTTGATGATGAAACGGCATCTTCTCTTGAGTCAATTGCGTCTTTGAAATCATTGCCGGTTACTACCTCATCTGTGACCGGATTATTATTTGCGCTGATAATGGTAGTAGCCATCGCGGTGATATCCTACTGGTATGTAGGTCAGCCAGATTTAATTGATGAACGAGCCGAATTACTTACTTTGTTGGAACAAAACCCCAAAGCAATGGATTATCTAAAGCAACAGGCAAGTAAGCAGGGTGATATCAAGGCAGTAAAGCAGCTATTGCTGGCTGCCAGGATGAAACTGGACTTAAAACCCCTTGATCCTGCAGTGTGGATGGATTTTGGCGAGATTCAGAGTCGATTGGGGCGTTTTGATCAGGCGGTAAATGCCATGCAGAAAGCCATGCAACTTGATCCGGAAAATAACAATATTAAATTGGCCCTGGCACAGATATTGCCAAAACTAAAAACGGATTTTGCCAATAGAGAAGCTGAAATTTTGGTAGAACGTGTGCTCAGAGATGATCCAGATAATGAAAGGGCTCTGTTAACACAGGGTTTTACCGCGTTTTCAAATAAAAACTATGCACTGGCAATTGCAGCCTGGGAAAAAGTGCTAGCAAAACGAGCGCCGGGTTCTAAAGCAGTGAAGCTTCTAGAACGAAGTATTCAGACGGCAAAAATGAAAATGGCAGCTGGTAACAATGAATCCAAACAAAGTAAAAATACTAGTTTAAATAGTTCTCAGGGTGTTAAGGTCGTCGTGAAAATATCTCCAGAAGTCAGACAATCGTTAACGGGTAATGAGACCTTGTTTGTGTTTGCTAAAGCGGCTTCTGGTCCACCCATGCCTCTGGCTGCCGTGCGATTTCCACTTAAAGCCATTCCTACAGAGATTGTGCTGAATGATAAAAATGCCATGAGACCAGCACTTAAAATGTCACAATATAAAGATATCTATGTTTCGGCAAGAATTTCTAAAACTGGCACAGCCATAGCACAAAAGGGTGATATCACCGTTAAAAGTGAGCCAGTCACGGCCCCCTTTAGTGGTCAAACCATTCATATAAATTTTATAAAATCCAGATAGTTAGCTGTTAACCAGGGGATTAATTTATTAAAAAAGTAGAAATAGCTGATTATTTCTGCTTTTTCGCATCTAATTGTGCGCTAATTCACGTATTTTACTTGCACAAATTTTCTCAAGCGTTATTGTAACACTTGAGTAAAAGGTCCGTCTTTTAGCTGTGAGGTGAATAAACCAACATTCTCTTTCAGCAGCCAGTAGTACTAGACTGTCTGGATATTAGCCCAACTAAGGGGTTTAGCTCAAAAGGCGATTAAGCCTGAACTTTTATTACTATATTTTGGAGACAACAGGTCATGAACAAAAAAAATCTAGCAACTTTAATAGGCGCTTCTTTAGCTGCTTCGGTAACTTTAGCTCCCGCAGCTGCTTCTGCTAATCCTTTCGGCGCTACAGACTTAAATTCTGGCTATCAGAATCAGGTTAATTTCTTTAAAGCCGGCGAAGGTAAATGTGGCGGCGATAAAGCCAAAGAAGCCAAGTGCGGTGGTGATAAAGCCAAAAAAGAAGGTAAATGTGGCGAAGGAAAAGCCAAGAAAGAAGGCAAATGTGGTGGCGATAAAGCCAAGAAAGAAGGTAAGTGTGGTGGCGATAAAGCCAAAAAAGAAGGCAAGTGTGGCGAAGGTAAATGCGGCGCTAACAAAGCTAAGAAAGAAGGTAAATGTGGTGAAGGCAAATGCGGCGCTAACAAAGCTAAGAAAGAAGGCAAGTGTGGCGGTGATAAAGCTAAAAAAGAAGGCAAATGTGGCGGCAAGAAATAAGAACATTTCAATTGTTCTTTATTAAGCCATGACGACGAAACTGTCTACCAGATCATCACTTCAAGGTGCGGGTCTGGGTTTTCGGCGAGAAATGTTGGATTCGTTTGATGAGTTCAACATTTCTGCCGTAGATTTTCTGGAAGTTGCTCCTGAAAACTGGCTACCTGTAGGCGGTTTAATGGGTCGTCAGTTTCAGCAGTTTACCGAAAAATTTCCCTTTGTATTACACGGATTATCTCTATCTATCGGTGGTCCGGCACCACTTGATGAACCTTTTATCCGCTCCATAAAGGCATTTATGGATAAACACCAAATTGAGCTCTATTCTGAACATCTGAGTTATTGCGGTGATGATGGACATCTTTACGATTTAATGCCAATCCCGTTTACAGAAGAAGCGGTTGAATATGTTTCAGCAAGAATCAGACGTGTTCAGGAAATTATTGAGCGACCACTGATTATGGAAAACGTTTCCTACTATGCAGCACCGGGGCAGGAAATGGATGAAATCAGTTTTATTACTCAGATTATGGAAAAAGCCGATTGTCGCATGTTGCTGGATGTGAATAATGTCTACGTCAACTCAGTCAATCATCGCTATGATGCCAAAAGTTATATTGATGCTATGCCCACGGAGAGAATTAGTTATCTTCATATGGCCGGGCATTTTGATGAAGCTGAAGATTTACTCGTGGATACCCATGGTGACGATGTGAAAGATACTGTTTGGGATTTGTTAACCTATACCTATGAGAAACATGGTGTTTTTCCAACGCTGTTAGAACGCGATTTTAATATTCCGCCATTAAATGTGTTATTACGAGAAGTGGATAAAATAAAACAGATCCAAAGGGCAGCCTCAACGGCTGTTCCTGAAACCAATACTATACCATTATCAAATAAAAATGGTGATATTGCTCTTTCAGCAACCGCTGTTCAAGCAACAACCAACTGATTTAATCATGAATACGTCCAGTAGTTTGAAGCAAATGCAATATGAATTTGCAGCTAATATTCGTGACCCGGAACAAAATGATATTCCAGAAGGAATAGAACCTCGCCGCATGAAAATTTATCAGGAGTTGTTTTTTAATAATATTGAAGGATTCATCAGTAGTGCTTTTCCGGTAATACGTACATTATTTGATGAGCAGCAATGGCACCAGATAGTTCGGGAATTTATGGTGAACCATCGTTGTCATTCTCCTGTTTTTGCTGAAATCGCCATAGAATTTTTAGACTATCTGTCAGGAAACGGACGACATTTGTTGCTAAAATACCCCTTTATGCTTGAATTAGCTCATTATGAATGGGTTGAAGTGGCAGTAGTCTTTGCAGATGAAGAAAATACTGTTAATTCATCCGAACCCGATTGGCTTGAAGAAAAACCGGTAGTTTCCTCTGTCAGTCATATATTGGCTTATGATTATCCAGTTCATTTAATTAGCAAAGATTTTAGCCCGACAGAAGAAGAGAAACAGGCTACTTTCCTGGTGGTTTATCGAGACAAAGATGACAATATCGGTTTTATGGAACTAAATGCTGTTTCCTATCGATTACTTAGTTTAATTAATGGAGAGTTAACGGGTAAGGTTATTATCGACACAATTGCAGAAGAATTGCACAGAGATGATGTTGAAAACCTTTATCCAATGGCTTTGGAACTTTTTGATTCATTTTCACAGAAAAACATTTTACTGGGTACTGTTTGAGTTGATCTTTACATCCCTCAAAATTTTATCCAGAACTTGAGGATTTATTGTTCAAAACCTATGCTAAAATATCTCTGGGAGTGATATAAACCCGTTTTGGTTACAGGCAATTAACAGGGTTGCCCCTGAGTAATATTTCAGCAACTAATTAGTCCTATTGCTTCCAAATAACTAAATACATTTTCAACTTTGATATTCGAGTAGAATTTATGAAAAAATTATTGGGTCTCATTTTGTGTTCCCTGTTTATTTCGGGTTGTGCCAGTGTTGGGAATGGTAATCCTCAAGATCCTCTCGAAAACATCAATCGACCGATTTATAAGTTCAATCGTGGTCTGGACAAAGTTATTTTAAGGCCAATGGCAAAAGGTTATAAAGCCATTACTCCTGATCCTGTGGAAAAGGGTGTGAGTAATATTTTCGAAAATCTTGATGATATTATTACTTCGGTAAATGGCCTTTTACAGGGTAAGGTAAAGCAGTCAGGCTCAGATTTACTTCGGGTTGTTATCAACAGTACCGTTGGCCTGGTTGGGATTTTTGATGTTGCATCATCGTGGGGTCTGGAAAAACATGATGAAGATTTTGGGCAAACACTAGGTTATTGGGGCTTCAAACCGGGTCCCTACGTCATGCTTCCTTTCCTTGGGCCTTCTGATTTTCGAGATGTCTGGGGTATAGCTGGTGATTACCCTTTAAATCCTGTTCGATATCACGATGATGTGAGTGAAAGGAATTCCATTAGTGGTATGCGTCTAATAGATAAAAGAGCGTCATTACTTCAATTTGATAGCCAACTGGATGAGGCCATTGATGAATATGCCTTTGTTCGTGATGCCTTTCTGCAAAATCGGCAATATAAAGTTTTTGATGGAAATCCACCAGAAGAAGATGACTGGTTTAATGATGATGAACTAGAAGATGACTGTGTTGATGCTGAGGACTGTGATGCAGAAGAGGATATTGAATGAGTCTTTTCAGATAGTTATCAAGCAATTGCTTTAACCGCAATCGATCTATGCGTAAAAAGGGCTGTTAACAATAAGTTTAATTAGATAAACGACAGGACTACGCCACTAATAACTACAACCATCAAAAACAGGAAGGGATCTATTCGGGTAACTCTATGTCGCATACGGCTTCTCCTGTGACATTTCCTACACTTAAGTCACATGTTAGTGTTGTGTAGAATACTTTGGCTTGGTGTTATTCTGCCGTCTAAGCATAGCAAAGACTGTTAATTCGGCCACATTCCTGGACAAAATAATCAGTTTTTTCTGGCAAAACGTCGATTACTTCTCATATATAGTACACTTCAGCTCATGCTTGAGTGAGTTAGCCTTTCATTCGAGCAATTATGTAATCCGGTTTGTTTTTATCTAACTCTTCATCCGTCGGTAATGGCTGTCCGGTAAATGCGTGCAAAAAGGCTTCACACAGTAATTCACTGTTAGTTCCATGTCGTAAATTATTTACCTGTCTTCGTGTTCTTTCGTCAGTGAGTAGTTTTAAAATTGAAAAGGGGATAGACACGGTGATTTTTTTTGAATTCTCTGCTTTACTACCGTGTTCGACATAAGGATTTATGAATTTCTTCTTCTCTTGCTTTCTTTCTTTCATGGTTCACCTCTCAATTTGTTCAATATAGCTGTGCAGATATGAGGGGTATATTACCTTAATTTAGCCATCTAAACATCTTGACATTTAAAATAAATCAACGATAATGGACGTATAGACGTCTATACGTGCAAAAATTATGATTCAACAAAATACTGTGAGAGTTAAAAATAACGCCAGTGTCGCCACAAAATTAAACTGTGGCGAATTTAGCTCAGTATTTGAATTACAAACAACTGATAATAATGTTATTTTGCCTACAGAGGTGAAGTGGAGTTTATTGGGCTCGGTGCACAAGCCTGTAGTGGTTATTCTTGGTGGAATATCGGCGAATCGTTATGTTGGGTATGGGGAAGAGAGTTCTCCCGCTTTTGTATCTGAAAATAATACATCTGTATCAAATAAAACCAGACTGAAAGGCTGGTGGGAAGACTTCATTGGCTCTCAAGGTGCCATCAATCTTGAAAAATATTCAGTATTAAGTTTTGATTATATTGGTGGAAATACTACATATTCTCAGGAAAATAATTCCCAGGCCAATCACCATAACGATTCTAAGACAGAATATTCACAGCTACAGAAAGTAGAAACACTTCCTATAACAACCTATGATCAGGCCGAAGCACTTAATCGCATTCTCTCCCAGCTGAATATCAATACGGTTCATGCCATTATAGGTAGTTCCTATGGTGGCATGGTTTCTCTGGCTTTTTCGGAAAAATATCCCGATAAAGTTAAACAACAATTAGTCATCAGTGCTGCTGCTGAAAGCCATCAGAGAAGCAGGGCATTAAGATCTATCCAACGTCAGATTGTAAAACTTTCTCACCAATATAATGATGTTGAAACTGGATTGGCCCTGGCAAGACAATTGGGCATGATCACTTATCGTTCTATAGAAGAATTTGAACAACGCTTTTCTGGAGCGGATGTAGAAAAAAATAAATTAACCGATTACCTGAGTTTTCATGGTAGCAAATTTGCCCGCAGCTTTAATGCCAGTGCTTTTTTGACATTATCTGAATCTATTGATAATCACCGCATAGATGCTTCCAACATTACCACAGAGACAACGTTAGTTTCTGTGGATACAGATGAACTGGTGTTTCAGTCTCAAATAGAGGCGCTGGCACAATCTATTTCTGCTAAAACACAACATCACAAAATACATTCACTATATGGCCATGATGCTTTTCTCAAGGAAGTGTCACAATTATCAAAAATCATACAAAATTTTCTGGAGTAAAATGATGAGTAACTTTTCAACTGATGCTGTACGAGCAGGTATCGAATCTGATCAACAATATGGCGCGATAACTCCACCACTTTACCTGACCACCAATTACAGTTTTGCAGGATTTAATGAGAAAAGGGAGTTTGATTATTGTCGTTCAGGAAACCCGACCCGACAAACGCTTGAACAGGCTTTAACAACGCTGGAACAGGGTGCTGGAGCGACTATCACTTCAAGTGGAATGGCCGCAGTTTCTTTACCGTTGCAATTAGTTAAACCAGGTGACC
>DRNA01000348.1 GCA_011322365.1 Aeromonadales bacterium
TGAAAAATTCCTTTTAGTATCTGGAACATAAGAACCAATAAAGATAAAATCGAGGCGACCCTGGCAGAAGGTATTGCAGGCCAGTGTGCTCCCTCAATAACCGATTTTATTTTAAAAAACTTGGCTGTCTTTATCTTTGTTGCTGAAATTGCAGCGGTAAGAAAAGAACCATTTTCACTTGCTAAATCTTCAACTAATAAAGAGTAGTTGGTTATGTATTCCTCTTTTAAGCCTAAAGGATTTGATGGGTAGTCAGAAAAATATTAGCAGGCCCGATATCATACATTGTATGATGATTAAATGTGTTATATTTTCCTAATCAACCAGCTTTATCATCAATAATTCCTTGAGATATTACTTCAGCATAATCTTCCCTTAATTTTTTATCTGTATCACTTATAACATTATTATCTAAAAGTCGTTCAAGAAATCGGTTTGTAAAAAAGGAATCTGCTTCTTCCGCCAAAGCTCCTGAGATAAGCCCAATTGACAAATCGAAAAAACTGGAAAGCAGGCTATAAGCATCCTTCATCTTTAATGCAAAATCAAATGCTTCTGTGTTGTATGTTTTTCTGTTATTCATTATTATATTTCCTTAATATCTTTTTCCTGGGCATACAAACAAAAACCATTGTGGCTCAATTTGTCTGTATACATACTTAGTTAAACTTTCCATAAAACCTAATTTTAAGCTATCAAGTTCACCCCTTACTTGATATCGAACGAAATCTTTTCCATAACCATATAACGGCTCTAGTAACTCTCCATTAACAACTACAGGAATACTCGGAAAGTAAACCCAGCCTTTAAAAAGAAGGTCAACCGGGTAATTTTCATAGTAAAAAAAAGCAGATCCATAAGCACATACCCTTTTGCTTGTAAATGGAAAATCCTGATATTTTTTTGATATTTTTTTTCGTAGTTTATCAGCTTCTTTTGAGTATGGATCAGGTACCCATGTATCTAAAGTTGAACTGCTCAAATCAATCATGCCAATCTTTTGCTGTATTTTAAATTCTTCTGATTTGATTTTGTTTCCATTTATATTATAAAAGCACTTCTTCTTATGGATTTCTACTAATCGTTCAAAGGATTTACGATTCTTATAAAAAACTTTAATCATCAACTCATCACTTGCAACTGGTCTTGCAGTTAATCTTTTAATTGGGTCATGTATCAATTTATAATAAGTAAATGTGAGTGTATTAAACGGGTCAGATGTAGCCACAGTCCAATATAAATAAAAACCTATTACAAATACCAGATAAACCGATAAAGGTACAAATAATATTAGCTTTATGTTCTTCTTACAAAATAATTTACTTCTATTCATAAACAAAATAATCCATTGACTAATAGTTATCCCTTACGAGATTTACTATCATCACTTCTAAACCAAAGCACAACTGCCCAGAGAACAATTAACAATTCCAAATAAAATGACCAGTGCAATATAAAATTTAACCACCAGGGCTCATAAATTGCGGGTACAGTGAATAGTGAAAAGGGTTTATTCACCCATGGAGCAAGCCACCAAATATCCCCCACTATGCTATCAAGAATTAGATGAATAAAACCACAAACAGAAAAAACAAGCATCAATATAGCTTTTTCTTTATTTTCAACCCATCTATACCAAATAAATCCAATTATAATCATACATATCCAGACGACTGGTAAGTGTGACCAATATGTATGATGATGGTATTGTCTGTGATCAATAAGATAAAAATAAATCATATCAAAATCGGGAGCTATTCCTCCTAACACACCCCATAAAATAAATAGTTTTGCATTTATTTTATGGGTCAGTTTTTTGACTATAAGTTTTGATACGATATACCCTGCAGGTAAATGTCCAATAATCAATTTTTAAACCAGTACTTTTTAATCTTGTTTTTCATTATGTGTCATCTTTTTTTAACAATATCATGAACCACAATCAACTCAACTTAATGATATAATTGATAACTGGATTTACCGGCACTGCCAGCAGGGTCATGTACACCATAAGCCGGTTCAAAGGTAATGACCCCATTATTGTCCGTAGCCGTCCAGTTAAAACTATCAGTGACATAGTGTGTATCACCAAAGATATAATCATCACCGGCGCCGCCATATATCTGGTCAACTCCGGCTCCTCCGGACAGTGCATCCTGTCCGGTACTGCCCACCAGGACATCATCGCCGTCAGCACCCATGAGCCAGTCCCGGGTCGTACCCGAGGCGGTATTATCACTGTTCAAAGCAGCCGACAGATCGCTTTGCTTATCAGCAAACAAACGATCATTGCCGTCACCGCCATTTAATATATCGGTGTCTGCACCACCTTCAATTAAATCATTACCCTCATCTCCACCAACAATATCCTGACCTGCACCGGCCTGTATGTGATCATTTCCGCCTTTGGCATAGATCCGATCCTTTCCCGCACCGCTGATAATAGTGTCATTGTCTGCGCCACCATAAAGCGTGTCATCTTTTACTACAACTGTATCAGGATCAACAATGGGATTGCCTAAAGCATCAAATTCAACCTGGATGCCCGGTTCACTGCTGTCAAAGTCTATCCATTGACGGTCGCCGAGGATGGTGTTGTCAGTGGTGGGTTCCGGATCGGTATTGTCAATAAGTGTGATATTTAAATCACCTGAGTGATAATTGTTGACAGTAATTAAGTCATCCGATGTTTTGATATACAGTGTTGCACCATTAGTACTGTCGGGATCTCCAATAACAGAATAGATAAACTTTTTGTCTGTACTCTGGTAAACTGAGCCGCCTTTGGTCAGTTGTTTGCCGCCATCCAGGGTGATCTCATTGTATTGAATTTGTCCGATACCATCACTGTCAATAATGGTATCAGCACCATCGCCTGACTTAAACCAGTAGGTATCATTGCCGTCACCGCCATAGAGCCGGTCATTGCCGGTATTGCCTTCTATATAGTCGTCACCGTCTTTGCCTCTAATGGTATCACTTCCGGCACCTCCATACAGATGATCTTCAAGACCCCGGCCGGTCAATTCATCCGCACCATCAGAACCAAAAAGAAAGTGTTGAGTATTATCAAATATTCCGCCTTGTTGAATAATATAACCGGTTCGGACGTCTTCAAAATATTTGGATTCATTTTGGTAAATAGGGTTATTGGATGATGCAACAGTATCGGGATCATTTGGATTGATATCATTACCATTGAACCATAACACCCGTTCTAAAAAGTCCGAGCGGTCTGTCAGCCATTGCTCAGTAAGTTCTCCCGACTGAGTATTTGAATCAAACAAATCAAGCTGACCATCGGTGTTATAAGGGGCATAAAGGGCCTCGGTACTCTGGTTATCACTGCCTTCAAGAATAAAAGGGTTAAGCTGAAACAGGGCATAACGATAAGCAAGGCCCTGTGCACCGCTGTCAGTAAAAGCAGGCTGAATTTTGGCATTCAGACTGTTTGAAAGTGAGCTGCTGCCAATGCTGTCATCGTATAATGCCGTCAGTTTATAATTGCCGGCACCTGTACTGAGTTTACCATCCAGTGCGTTATACAGATCATCCGCTTTGTCTATAATTGCATAACGGTTATCCAGACCAAAAATTTGTGCGACGGAACCCAGCAGGGTTTTAAATGTTTGTTTCGGGTCAGAATGACTGGCATCTAATATTTGATGGATTTTATTGTAATCGGCTTCATCGGATAAGTTCAGGGTTTCCAGTTTATCCAGCACACGATAAACCGAAAGTGTATCGGAAAGCGAGCCGATAAAATGACTGGAAATCCAGCCATTATCATCAATAAATAATGGAATGGTATTACCATAAACGGTCCCCAAACCCGTGGTTACTTCCAGACCGGCTGTGCCGTACAGGTTGGTGATGTTATTATTGGCCTGAGTACCACTGGCATTGAGAAAGGTTTCCAGGGCATTGCTTAAAATGCCTCCGCCAATGGGTTTGCCAATACCCGGTGCATTATAGGTGTAGGTGTGTTCAATACTGATGTTTTGTAAACCCGGCTCACTGGCGATATTAAGGCCCAGCTTCATGGCCAGATGTCCGCCCAGAGAGTGGCCTGTAACTGTCAGCGGTCCTGTTATCTGAGCCGCGTTATTCTGTAAAAAGGTTTTTAAATCGTTGTATTGATTTTGTGCAGTACCACTGATTAGGGCCA
>DRNA01000349.1 GCA_011322365.1 Aeromonadales bacterium
AGGCTATTTCAGAAGTAAAAATGATTAAATAAAATAAGCGGATATTATGTTTTATGCCCAGGTCAGTGGTAAACTGTGAGCATATTCAGCTCGAGGTAAATTTAATAATCAATGTCCAGTTATCTTGTTGTATCTGCACTAGGAGAAAATCAAAAAGGTCTGGTTAATGAACTCTCTTCATTGGCTTCTTCCTCAGGTTGCAATATCGTCGATAGCCGCATGACATTGTTAGGTAATGAATTTGCAGTTATTATGCTTCTCAAAGGGGAATGGAATGCTCTGGCTAAAATGGAGCACCACCTTCCAGCCGTCGCCAGCCGCCTCGGTTTAACCACCATGATCCAGAGAACTACCTCTGCCAGTATTGAGGAAGACAGGCTCCCCTATCAGGTTCAGGTCATTGCTCGCGATAATCCGGGCATAATCAAAGATATTGCTCGATTCTTTAACGATCATGATATTGATATTGTTGATCTACAATCTGACTCTTATCCAGCACCTCAGACCGGTGCCCCCATGGTCATATTAAATTTATTGGTCAATATTCATTCCTCCACAAAAATTGCCGTCATAAAAGAAGAGTTTATGAGCTTTTGTGAACAACTGAACCTTGAAATGACAATGGAACCTTTACTGCATCAAACCTGATGACAGTTTAAAAACTAACTAATATATGAGGTAATACAGATGAGCCAGATCAAAATCCCAAATCAGGAATTCCAGGCAACAGGCGAACAGAATATCAACCTGACCCGATTGAAGGGGCAAAATGTGGTACTTTATTTTTATCCTAAAGACAGCACACCAGGTTGTACTACTGAAGGTCAGAATTTCAAGGAGCATTACGCTGATTTTCTATCCCATAATGCGGTAATTTTAGGCGTATCACGAGATAGTATAAAATCCCATGAAAATTTTAAAAGTAAACAACAGTTCCCTTTTGAACTCATCTCCGACCCGGAAGAAATTCTCTGCAACGCCTTTGATGTGATAAAAGAGAAAAATATGTATGGCAGAAAATACATGGGTATTGAGAGAAGTACTTTTATCATCGATAAAAACGGTAAAGTATTCAGGGAATGGCGTAAAGTTAAAGTTAAAAATCATGTAGATGAAGTGCTGGATGTTATAAAAACACTTTCATAATCAAGATTTTATTTTCACCCAGACTTTAAATATAAAATAACAGGTTCTGCATTAAGTGTCCCGGAGTCCAAATGACAAGAGATCAAATTGAAGGTAAAAGATTATTTGTTTTAGACACGAATGTGCTAATGCATGACCCAACTGCCCTGTTTCGTTTTTCTGAACACAATGTCTATCTACCGATGTTGGTTCTCGAAGAACTGGATGCCGCTAAAAAAGGGCTTTCGGAGGTCTCAAGAAATGTCAGACAGGTAAGCCGTTATATCGATGAGCTTCTTGAAAAATCACCCGAAAAATCACTGCAAAATGGTATAGAACTCAATAACATGCCTTTTGCCGATTTACAAAATGATGATGAAATACCCATTAGAGTGAGTGGCAAACTGTTCATACAAACAGAAGAACTAAAAGTAAAACTCCCGGAAGGATTACCCAGTAGCAAAATAGATAATATGATTCTGGGTGTAGCTTTAAGCTTACGTGCTGAACATCCACATCAAAAAGTGACGCTGGTTTCCAAAGATATTAACATGCGTATCAAAGCAACGGCACTGGGGTTACATGCGGAGGATTACTACAGCGATCGAGTTTCCATTGATATCGAAAGGTTATATACCGGTTATGCTCAACTCCCTGCTGATTTCTGGGATACCCACAGTAAAGAAATGGATAGCTGGAAAGATGAAGGCCACACCTATTATAAAATCAAAGGACCTCTAGTCTCTCAGTGGATACCCAATCAGTTTTTATATTCAATGAACGATGAAACCTATGAATATGTGGTTCGCTCCATTGATAAAGATTTCGCTATTCTAGAAGTGGCCAGGGATTTTCGCCTGAAAAAAAATGAAGTTTGGGGCATTAAAGCTCGGAATCAGGAGCAAAGTTTTGCACTAAATTTATTAATGGATCCCAATGTTGATTTTGTTTCCCTGCAGGGACCTGCTGGAACAGGAAAAACCTTGTTGACACTTGCGGCCGCACTGGAGCAAACCATCGAAAAACAGAATTATACGGAAGTGATTATGACACGAGTCACCGTTCCTGTTGGCGAAGATATCGGCTTCTTACCGGGTACCGAGGAAGAAAAAATGACGCCCTGGATGGGAGCATTAATGGATAATCTGGAAGTTCTGTCGCCCAGTGAAAATACCGACCAGTGGGGTCAGGTAGCTACTCAGGATGTTCTCAGCCGCTGGATAAAGATTCGATCATTGAATTTTATGCGTGGCCGAACTTTTTTAAATAAATTTATTATTATTGATGAAGCTCAGAATTTAACGCCAAAACAGATGAAAACCCTTATTACTCGAGCAGGTCCCGGCACTAAAATTGTTTGTATGGGAAATGTGGCACAAATAGATACTCCCTATTTAACTGAATCCAGTTCTGGTATAACCTATGTAGTCGATCACTTTAGAAACTGGGAACACAGTGGACATATTACCTTACTGCAGGGTGAAAGATCCCGCCTGGCGGAATATGCATCCAAACACCTTTAAGGGCTCACCTGTTAATTGCCTGTACTGTTAAACAAACGATTGGAAATAAAATGAAAACTGAAGATAAAATAAAACCCACTGGTGAACTGCTCACCCGAACCGTGCCCATGCCAGCCGATACCAATGCAAATGGTGATATTTTCGGTGGCTGGATTATGTCGCAGATGGATATTGCTTCCGGTATTATGGCAAAGTCCGTAGCCAAATCCAGAGTTGCTACCGTGGCTGTAAACGGCATGGCTTTTCACCACCCAGTTCAGGTAGGCGATACTGTTGCCTGCTTCGGAGAATTAAAAAAAATCGGTACCACATCCATGAATATTCAAATAGAAGTCTGGTCTCAACGCAGTATTCAGGATGTTTATTTCTGTGTGACTGAGGCACTTTTTACCTATGTGGCCATTGATGATGATGGTAAGCCTATTCCGGTAAAACGATAAGTTGGCATCTCTATTAATTGATTATGTCCAAGTAGTTTACTCAGCAATTAATGCCACTCGTTGACCCACGGGGACTTTAGTGTTGGGAAAAACAATCACATCTTTTTCGCTTTGGATAATATATTCATATCCACTGGAAATATCTTCTGCTAATTTAAACCCTTTCTGGAAATGAGTGAAATTTGCCACATCTTCGCCAATATTAAGCTTGAATTTGTCGCTGGTCTTGATAATTTCATCTTTAACCTGAAACAGTGTTAACATGGATTGATGGGATAATTTTGGCCAATCAGCTGCTGTGATCAACGCTTTAACCGCCTGATCGGTTAGTGTGAGACGAGATAAATCGTTTTCACCCAGAGCGGCCACCTGCCCTAGCTCAACGGTTGCACTAATGGCGTTTAAATTTGAGCGGGTATAATAGGAAAAAGTTGATGCCGGAGCATGAGATTGTAAAGCTGCGGTTAGTCCGGCATCTGACCAGAACTGGAGCAATTTTTCACTTGATGTCTGATGATCATTAAAAGGGAGTACTAAAAATTTTTCATGGAGTGATTTTCTGATAGCGGTATGCAAATCAAAATGAATAAAACTGGCCTGTGAAAATTTTGCAGTGAATTTTTCAAGCTGGCACATGATAAATTTTGCACGTTGTTGTTCAGATTTTATTTCAGCATCCTGCTCATTTATAAGCCGCGTTTGTTCATTAAATAAACGATTAAGGTTCAATTCAATAAAACGTTGCCCTGATAAAATAGCTTCGATATTTCCAATAATAAAAAAAACAGGTAAGCCTGGTTTTAATTCAGATAAAAAAATCTGTTTTATCCATTGGTTAGCCAGTTCAAGCGGAGCAGTTTCATTACCATGAATAGCGACTGATACAATCAACACCTTGTTGCTTTCATAATTATTGCCTGCATCATTATGGGGAACAAAAGATAACATACCTTCGCCCATCCAGCTGGCGGTAAAACCCGGGAATTTTTTTACATAAGTCCCGGCAGGCAGTACTGTATCATGTGAAAATGATTCCAGGGTATAGGATAGAAAATCATTACAAATCTGTTGCCACATATTCTATTATATCTCTGATGCAAAGGTCTTCAAAAAATAAATTTACTACTGGCAATGGCAATGGTTATCAAACCGATAAGTGTATTGAAACCCACCAGTCTTCTTATGGAGGCCAACTGAATTTTTGCCTCTGGCCAGTTTTTAGCAGAAACTTGCTGTGTGAGCCGCTTAAATGGCCTGAAAAATAGTACCAGATAAATGATAATCATCACCAGGCCCAGTGTATGCATCAGATGAAGATATATCGGAGCATGGGCAAAACCCTGAAAGCGTTGGAATAAAATAAAATAACCCGATAAGGGCAACACAAAAATAATCACCCAGACCCAGGGGAAAAAACGCTGGAATACTTTTTTCCACAACGATAATAATACTTCAGCCTCTAATAGGGAAGCTGCCACCGGACGTAAAATCTGATAAGCGAAAAACATTCCTCCTACCCAGATAACTGCGGCCAGAACATGTAATACATAAACAAAATTAATCATATTTTTTCTCTATTTTTGAGGCACAGCTTTAAACACTGCCCCCTTACCAACGCCTTCAAAGGCTTTCACACTGACTTTTTTTCCAGTCTCCCTTGCGGTCTCTCTGGCAATATGTTCGGCAATACGCTCGACCGTTGTTTCTGTGGGTATGAGATAACAATTATCCATGGGTAACTCCAGAGAAAAAGTTCCCTGTTCAGCTTCATATTTAAAAAACACATAATTTTCCAGGGAACAGGGCTTCATATGATCTTCAGTAGCAATATAACTATCATGTAATCGTTCAGCCCAGATGGATTCCCATTGTTTATCCCTGCGACCTTCTA